>NZ_QJUE01000007.1 GCF_003208055.1 Prochlorococcus marinus XMU1408 | reverse complement strand
TGATAAGCGATATTGAATTTTTTTATTGTGGAAAAATTTTTCCATAAGTGGATAAAAATATAGTTATCCACCTTTATCTTGAACTGTGGAAAAAAGAGAAGAAATTTTTGATCAGGTTTTGTTTGTTTTCCACACTAAAAATATAAATAAATTTTCAAATTCAACAGACAGTTTTTTTATTGGATATTTCTATGTCTTTAAAACCCGATTTTTTTTGTTATGGAATGTACTTCTGCCTCTACAGCTGTATGAAAAATTGAATCATTATTTTTTATTGCACAGTCAGGATCTTTTAAACCATTACCAGTAAGAACACAAACAATAGTTGAGTTTTTTGGGACTTCATTTTTAAGTTTTAATAATCCAGCTACAGAAGCCGCACTAGCTGGCTCGCAAAAAATACCTTCTTCTTTTCCTAGAATTTTGTATGCATTAAGTATTTCTTCATCTGTTACTGACGAAAATTTACCATTGCTAGATTTTTTTGCTTGAAAAGCTTTTTCTTTGTTAACAGGATTTCCTATTCTAATTGCAGTTGCTATTGTTTCTGGATTTTCAATGCTTCTTCCTTCTACTAAAGGAGCAGATCCGGTTGCTTGAAAACCCATCATTCTAGGTAATTGTTTACATTTATTGGCTCTAAAAAATTCTTCAAAACCCATCCAATAAGCACTTATGTTTCCTGCATTTCCCATTGGTATACATAACCAATCAGGAGCATTTCCAAGGTTTTCTATTATTTCAAAAGCAGCTGTTTTTTGACCTTGTAATCTGAAAGGATTTACTGAATTGACGAGAGTTATTGGGTATTTATCTGATAATTCTCTAACAATATCTAACGCTTTATCAAAATTTCCTTTAATGGCTAAAACTTCTGCACCATAAACCAATGCTTGAGCAAGTTTACCTTGAGCTACATATCCATCTGGAATAACTACAAAAGCTCTCATTCCACCTTTTCTTGCATATGCAGCTGCAGATGCTGAGGTGTTACCTGTACTTGCACAAATTACGGCTTCGCATCCTGATTCCTTTGCTTTACTTATTGCCATTGTCATACCTCTATCTTTAAACGATCCTGTTGGATTTAGTCCGTCATATTTGGCATATACTTTAACGCCATTACCAATTCGATCAGATATTGATTTTATTTCTATTAGAGGAGTTGCACCTTCTTTTAAAGTGATGATTGGTGTTTTTTTTGTTACGGGTAACCAGGGTTTGTATGCTTCTATAAGACCTTCCCAATTATTTTTTTTGGGAGTAGAAGTGAAAAGCTGTTTTAATTTTTTCGAAAATGCCACTTCATCTGCAAGTAGTTTTAAGTAATCTAAGTGCTAGACCTTCCATCTTTTAGTTTTTTAAATGGAGAATCTGAATAGAATTCGATTAATTCTTTTACTGATTCTACTTTTTTAAGTGCTTTGCTTAGTGCGTTTAGATTAATAGCTATATTTTTTGTCGGATAAGAACTAAAGAAATCGATGAGATTAATTTTTTGATTATTTTTATATGAACTTAAAATAAGTCCAGACCTTATTGCTTTTATGCCTATTTTTTTATCTAATATTTTGTTTGGATGAACAATTTTAGATAGTCTGCTTAAAAAAACTTCTCCTATTTTACTATTCATTAATTTGCTACTAGCAGTTAAAGGTATTTCTATTTCATAAGATAAAAATTTAAGGAGTTCTTTTTCGTTTTGATTGGTTATTCTTATTAGATTTTTTAATTTAGTACTAGGTATTTCTGTTTCTCTAAATTTATATAATTCTTCAATTTTTATATTTCTACTAAATGTACCTTTGTAGAGAAATAATCTTTCTGCTCCTTTAACGCTTGGACTAAAAAATAACAATATTAATAATAAAATTTGGCTTTTTTTTAGGTTCATTTATTGTTCTACACCTGCTGCAACTTTGACTAATCTTACTAGACCTTTTTCGGAGGTTTTTTGCATTAGTCCCAAACCCATTTTGTATGTATCTTTAGTTATTAATATTCTAGGGATTTGTTTGAATATTATTTTTCTTTTGAATCCTGGATTCATTCTAGATGTATTAAACATTTTTTGAATTGAAGATAAATTTAAAATTTTATTATTATTTATCTTTGCTGATTTCTCTATCGTTTTTGAACGAATTTTCAATGGGAGTTTATTATTGAGTTTAATTATAGTTTTCCAACCAATAGAATCTATCTTCATAGCTAAAATACTAACTAATTCATTTCTAAGAGTATCACCATTTTTTGAAAATAAAAAATCTATTGTTTGATCTAATATTTTTTCACTGTCTAATTTCTTTTCTTTAGTAGCGCTTGATAATAGGTCATCTAATCTTTCTAATTTTAAACTATTTTCATCAAAAAGCATTTCTTTTAAACTATTTCTTAGTTCTGGATTTTCATCTTCCATTAATCTTCTTGCGAAATAAGGATATGCAGCTCCAAGTATTTTGAAATCTGGATCTACGCTTAGAGCTATGCCTTCTAAAGTAATTAATGATCTGATAATAAGTGCGTAATAAGGTGGTAATTTAAATGGAAATTTATACATAATACCAGACATATCATCTGTTACAGCTTTGAAATCCATTTTATTTACTCCTATTTCTAATGCGCTGGTAAATACACTTTCAAAAGCAGGCGCTATAGGAGTTAAATCGACTTCTTCTGATAAAAAACCTAATTGAACAAAATCTTTGGAAAGTTTATCAAATTTTCTATTTACTAGATGTACAACAGCTCTTATTAATCCAACTCTTGATTGTTGTGTAATATCGCTCATCATCCCAAAATCTAAATAGCATAACCTGCCATCATCCATTGCTAAGATATTTCCTGGATGAGGATCTGCATGAAAGAAACCATGTTCAATTAGTTGTTGAAGGCTGCAACTTACTCCGATTTCTATCATTTCATTAGGATCAATTCCTAATTTTTTTACAGCTTCTATATTTGTTAATTTTATACCATCAATCCATTCCATTGTTAGAACTCTTCTACTTGTAGCTTCTCTATAAATTTTTGGAACTGCTATTTTATTGTTTGTGCTATGTAATTTTTTAAATTTTTCAGCATTATTTGCTTCATTAATATAATCCATTTCTTCAAAAATTCTCTTACCTAGTTCATCAATTAATGCGACTAAATCGCTTCTTATTATACCAATATTATTTTTAAACCAAATAGCTATATTTCTAACAATATATAAATCTAAAGTAATTTGTTCTCTTAGTCCTGGTCTTTGAATTTTTACGGCAACTTTTTCCCCATTTTTGAGTATTGCTTTATGAACTTGTCCTAACGATGCTGCCGAAATCGGCTCTTTATCTATTTCGTGAAAAATATTCTCTACTTTCTCTTCTAAATCTTCTTCAATACATGCCATAGCAAGTTTACTTTCAAATCCTGGTAGTTGATCTTGAAGCTGTGCTAATTCTTCTAAAACTATTGGAGGAACTATGTCTGGTCTAGTCGATAGTGCTTGTCCAGCTTTTATGAATGCTGGACCTAAATCTACAAGTAGCTTTGTAAATTCTTTAGCCCTAAATGTTTGTCTTTCGTTTTTTTCTAAAGACCCAATTAATTTTTCCCAACCTACGCCAAGTAAAAATAAACCTATTGGTAAAAGTGTTTGCCAAAGTCTTCGAAGTAGACGAATTGGATTTTTTTTGTAGATTATGTCAATAGCTTTAGGGTCATACTCAAGTAGACCTGAGGCTTCAATGAAATCGCTGAGTTCTTCGGCCATTTAATTATGGCAATGTTCTACATACCTTCTAGTCCATTCTAGGCCTAGTTTGTGCCTTTTTGATCCCTTTGAGTTATGCTAAAAAGCCTTCGTTTTCAAAATATATCTCTATTTGGGAATTTAGAGATTGATTTCGATAAAGGATTTACTGCTTTTACAGGTGAAACTGGTTCAGGTAAATCAATATTTATTGATACGTTAAACAGTCTATTGGCATGCAAAAAGATCATACTAGACAATAAACTGGTAGAAAAAGATTCTTCTTTTTCATCTATTGAAGGTGTTTTCTATATTTTTTCAAATACAAAAGATTGGCTAATAAATCAAGAATTTGACTTTGATGATGAATTAATAGTAACCAGAGAATGGCGTTTAAAAGAAAACAAATATAAATCTAGATTTAGAATTAATGGTGTATTAGCTAATAGAGAACAAATTTCACAATTAAGATCACTCTTGTTAGATTTTACTCTACAAGGAGATACTTATATTTTGAATAATAGAGATTATCAATTGACTTTATTAGACTCTCTAGACTTAGAAAAAATAGAAGAATCTATTAAAAATGTCAATCAATGTTGGAAAAATTGGCATGAATCATACTCTCAGTTAAAGCAAGCACAAGAAAAAATTATTGATTTTAAAAATCAATTTGAAGAATTGCAATATATTTATCAAGATTTAGAAAAATTAGAACTAAAAGACCCAAAAGAAGATAGAAAATTAGAAATGGATCAAAATCGTTTATCGAATTTATATAGATTAAAAGAAGGAGTTAAGACAATATTATTACGTTTAAATGAAGGTGTAGATGAATATCCATCATTGTTAGATCATACTAATTTTTGTATTAATGAGTTAAAACTTTTATCACAGATTGATTCTTCTTTGGAAACAATTTTCAATAATTTTTCAACTCTAACAAATAATTTTTATGACTTAACATATCAAATTAAAGACTACGAACAAACTTTGGATATTGATCCATCTTATTTAAATGATTTACAAATTAGATTATCTACTCTTAAGCTTTATCAAAAAAAATATCAAAGAAATTTACCAGAACTAATTAGTTATAAAAATGAATTGTTTAAAAATTTATCTTTTCAAGATAATTCTAATAATATAGAAGAGCTTATTTCTTTCGAACATGAGCAACGAATAATACGAGATCAGTCAAATAAAAATTTATCAAACATGAGAAAAAAGATTGCACTTAAATTAGAAGATAAATTGATAACTAGCCTTAAAGAATTAGGTATGCCTAACGTTCGCTTTAAGGTTCTTTTTGAAGAAAGGGAACCAACTGTTAATGGAATAGATAGAGTTAATTTTATGTTTTCAGCAAATCCAGGCTTCCCTTTGGCACCTCTTGCAGAAGTTGCATCAGGTGGAGAGAAATCTAGAGTTTTACTAGCTATAAAAGCCATATTTGCTTCATTTGATCAAACGAATCTTTTGATTTTTGATGAAATTGATTCTGGGGTCAGTGGTTCAGTAAGTAGTTATGTTGCTAATTTGCTTAATCAATTGTCTTGTCATCGACAAGTTTTTTGTGTGACTCATCAACCTTTAATTGCAGCATTTGCTGATAATCATTTTGCTTTTAAAAAGATTGTAATCGCTGGTAAAACAGTTTCTAAGCTTACTAATTTGAAGGAAATAGCAGATAGACAGAAGGAATTAGCATTATTGGCAGGAGGAGAAATTGTAGAAGCAAATGCTTATGCGGCGAGTTTGCTGGAACACAAAGCTGCATGATGAGCATATTTTTTTATACAATTAACTATTAATAATTTTCCCTAATGGGAAGCTCTGAATCTAATTCAAAAAAAAAGTCATTAAATATTGATTCTTCTAATGAAGAAGTCATAACAATTCGTGGTGCAAGACAGCATAATTTAAAAAATGTTGATTTATCAATTCCAAGAAATAAATTAGTAGTTTTTACAGGCGTTAGCGGAAGTGGTAAAAGTTCTCTAGCATTTGACACCATTTTTGCTGAAGGACAAAGGCGCTATGTTGAAAGTTTGTCTGCATATGCAAGACAATTTTTAGGTCAGGTTGATAAACCTGATGTTGATTCAATTGAAGGCTTATCACCAGCAATTTCTATTGACCAAAAATCAACAAGTCATAATCCTCGTTCAACAGTTGGAACAGTTACTGAAATTCAAGATTATTTTCGTTTGCTTTTTGGAAGAGCTGGAGAACCTCATTGTCCTGAATGTTCTAGGCCAATAAAGCCTCAAACGATAGATGAGATGGTTGATCAAATAAAGACTCTTCCAGAAGGGACTCGTTACCAATTGCTTGCTCCAGTTGTTAGAGGCAAGAAAGGGACACATTCAAAATTATTGTCTGGACTTGCTGCAGAGGGATTTGTCAGAGTTAGAATTAATAAAGAAGTTAGAGAACTAGCAGATAATATTGAATTAGATAAAAATCAATTACATTCCATAGAGGTGGTTGTTGATAGATTAATTGCAAGGGAGGGAATTGAAGAGAGATTAACTGATTCATTAAGTACTACTTTAAAAAGGGGTGATGGTTTAGCAATAGTTGAAGCAGTTCCCAAAAAAAATGAAGAACTTCCTAAACATATAGAGCGAGAAAGATTATTTTCTGAAAATTTTGCCTGCCCAGTTCATGGTGCAGTTATTGAAGAATTATCTCCAAGATTATTTTCATTTAATAGTCCATACGGTGCCTGTCCTGATTGTCATGGACTAGGTCATTTGAAAAAATTTACTTGTGAGAGAGTTATACCTGATCCATCTTTACCAGTTTATGCTGCAGTTGCACCATGGAGTGATAAAGATAATTCATATTATTTTTCATTATTATTTTCGGTCGGTGAGGCATTTGGGTTTGAGATAAAAACTCCTTGGAAAGATTTAAAAGAAGATCAAATTAATATTTTGTTAAACGGTAGTAAAGAACCAATTTTAATAAAAGTTGATAGTAGATATAAACAAGACTCTGGATTTAAACGTCCTTTTGAAGGTATTTTACCAATTTTAGAAAGACAGTTACAGGACGCAAATGGTGAAGCTGTTCGTCAAAAATTAGAAAAATATCTTGAGCTAGTACCTTGTGCAACTTGTCACGGTAAAAGATTACGTTCTGAAGCTCTTGCTGTAAAACTTGGTCCTTATTCGATTACTGATCTTACTTCCTCAAGTGTTTCCAAAACACTTGAGAATGTAGAAGAATTAATGGGTCTTGAGAAGTCTAAAAAATCAGAACAATTACTATCTAATAAACAGAAAAAGATAGGAGAATTAGTCTTAAAAGAGATTCGATTACGTCTTAAATTTCTTTTGGATGTTGGACTTGATTATTTAACTTTAGATAGACCTGCAATGACTTTATCTGGAGGAGAGGCTCAAAGAATACGATTGGCTACTCAAATAGGTGCTGGTTTAACAGGAGTACTATATGTATTAGACGAACCTAGTATAGGTTTACATCAAAGAGATAATGATAGATTATTGTCTACATTAAAAAAATTACGTGATCTGGGCAATACTCTTGTTGTGGTTGAACACGATGAAGATACTATACGAGCTGCTGATCATTTAGTTGATATAGGCCCTGGAGCTGGTGTGCATGGAGGTGAAATTATCGCTGAAGGATCTCTCAATAATTTGTTGACTGCTAAAGAATCCTTAACTGGTGCTTACCTTAGTGGACGTTCAGCTATTCCAACTCCTACTCATCGTAGAGATTCTGTACAAAGAAAATTACGCTTGATTGATTGTGATAAAAATAATTTAAAAAATATTTCTGTAGATTTTCCTTTAGGTAGATTAGTTGCTGTAACTGGAGTTAGTGGAAGCGGCAAAAGTACTTTAGTTAATGAATTACTGCATCCTGCTTTAAATCATTCCTTAGGGTTAAAAGTTCCTTTTCCAAAAGGTCTAAAAGAACTCAAAGGTATAAAATCAATTGATAAAGTTATTGTGATTGATCAATCACCAATTGGTAGAACTCCACGCTCTAATACAGCTACTTATACAGGTGCATTTGATCCTATACGTCAAATATTTGCAACTTCTGTTGAAGCAAAAGCGAGAGGATATCAAGCAGGTCAATTTAGCTTCAATGTAAAGGGTGGAAGATGCGAGGCTTGTCGTGGTCAAGGTGTAAATGTAATAGAGATGAATTTTCTACCAGATGTTTATGTTCAATGTGATGTCTGCAAAGGAGCTCGTTTTAATCGAGAGACACTACAAGTTAAATATAAAAATTATTCTATTTCTGATGTATTAGAAATGACTGTTGAACAAGCTGTGGATGTTTTTTCTGCAATACCACAAGCTGCAGATAGATTAAGAACACTTTTAGACGTTGGTCTTGGTTACATTAAACTCGGTCAACCTGCTCCAACATTGTCTGGTGGTGAAGCTCAAAGAGTGAAACTTGCTACTGAATTATCCAGAAGGGCTACTGGTAAAACTCTTTATTTAATTGATGAGCCTACAACTGGTTTAAGTTTTTATGATGTTCATAAATTAATGGATGTTATCCAAAGATTGGTGGATAAGGGAAACTCAATTATTGTCATTGAGCATAATTTGGATGTCATTAGATGCTCGGACTGGATCATTGATATGGGTCCCGAGGGAGGTAACAAAGGCGGTGACATCATTGCTATGGGAACTCCTGAAGAGGTTGCATCTGATTCAAATAGTCACACAGGTAATTATCTAAAAAAAGTTTTGGAACTTCATCCTCCCAAAAAAACCTAAATATTTTTTGATATATTCCTTTACGTTAATCATTGAGCTTTGTTATTTTAAATAATTAAGATCAAAAAAATCAAGTAATAGTCTACACTTATAGTTTTAATTATTTTTTAAAAAAAAATATTATGCTTTCTTTATGTTTGTGGAATAAAAAATGAATTATTTATCTTCCAACTTTATCTAGAGGCTTTGCTTGGGATTAAGACTTTTACATTTAAATTTGCATGGCCTAATCCGATCACATGATCTAGAACTTGGGAGAGATTCTGATACAGGAGGGCAAACTTTATATGTTCTAGAATTAGTCAAAGGCCTTGCTGCAAGGCCAGAGGTTGATAAAGTCCAACTTTTTACAAGATTAATTCACGATAGGAGAGTTTCAACTGACTATGCAAAACCCGTTGAAAAAATATCAAGTTGTGCTGAAATTATTCGATTACCATTTGGTCCTAAGCGTTATGTCAGAAAAGAATTGCTGTGGCCATATTTGGATGATTTGGCTGATCAAATAGTTCAAAGATTACAACAAGACAAAAATTTACCGGATTGGATTCATGCTCATTATGCGGATGCTGGCTATGTAGGTGCTTTAGTAAGTAGAAGATTGGGATTGCCATTGGTTTTTACTGGTCACTCATTGGGAAGGGAAAAATTAAGAAGATTATTGGCGGCTGGAGTAGATCATGATCAAATAGAACAGACTTACTCAATTAGTAAAAGAATTGATGCGGAGGAAATAGCTTTAGCTCATTCAAATTTACTAATCACAAGCACTAAGCAAGAATCTGATGAACAATATTCTCGTTACGGAAAATTTAGTTCTAAAAATGTTGAAACCATTCCTCCAGGTGTTGATTTAAATCGTTTTCATTCAATAGATCTTAATCAAACAGAAGAAGAAAAAGAATTAGATAAAATTTTTAAACCCTTTTTGAGAAATACAAAACTTTCTCCTCTTTTGGCCATATCTAGAGCAGTCAGGAGAAAAAATATTCCTGCATTAATTGAGACTTATGGGCGTTCACCAGTTTTGCAGCAACGACATAATCTTATTTTAATTTTAGGTTGTCGTGAAGATTCTCGTCAGCTTGAGAAACAGCAAAAAGAAGTGTTTCAACAAATTTTTGAATTGGTTGATAAATATAATTTATATGGAAAAGTTGCTTATCCAAAACAACATAAAAGAGAACAAATTCCTTCAATATATCGTTGGGTTGCAAAGAGAAAGGGTCTCTTTGTTAATCCTGCCTTAACAGAGCCATTTGGCTTGACTTTATTAGAAGCTGCTGCCTGTGGTTTGCCGTTGGTAGCTACAGATGATGGTGGTCCAAGAGATATTCTTTCTAGATGTGAAAATGGTCTACTTGTTGATGTAACTGATTTAGAAGCTTTCAGAGATGGTTTAGAGACTGCGGGCTCTAATTCCTCCTTATGGAAAACTTGGAGCAATAATGGCGTTGAGGCAGTAAGCAGGCATTTTAGTTGGGATGCTCATGTTTGTAATTACATCGCATTGATGCAGAAGCGATTGAAATTTCTTGCACCTCGATATTGGACATTTGGGAAAACCAAAGAGGCTACTCCAATTTCGAAAAATTTATTACTTCTTGATTTAGATAATTACCTTGAGCAATCAGAATCTCAAGGTTTATCAAAACTGAGAAATAAGTTAAATGAGACTTCATTCAAAATGGATATTCAATTAGGAATTTTAACTGGAAGATCCATTAAATCTGCACGTCATCTATATGCAGCAAAACAATTACCAAAACCCGCAGTCTGGATATGTCAAGCTGGTACTGAAATTTATTATTCAGATGAAAATAAAACCGATATTTTTTGGCAAGAGTCAATAGCTATTGATTGGAATCGTAAAGGTGTAGAGAAAGCTTTGTTCGATTTAAAAGATTATATGGAGTTACAGTCAATTGATAATCAGGCTCCCTATAAGGTTAGCTATCTTTTGAAAGAACCTAGTACTGCACTTTTACCTTTGGTTCGTAAAAGATTAAGACAGGCTGGATTAGCTGCTCTACCTCATCTGAAATGTCATTGGTATTTAGATATTGTTCCTTTGCGAGCATCTCGAGCAGAAGCTATAAGGTTTTTGACTTTACGATGGGGTCTCTCTTTAGAAAAAGTTCTAATTGTTGCTAGTCAACAAGGTGATGCAGAGTTGTTAAAAGGATTGACACCCACAGTTGTTACTTGTGATCATGACGCATCATTGGAAAGATTTAGAACTCAACAAAGGGTATTCTTTTCTGATTCTGAAGATTGTGTTCTTGATGGCTTAAAATATTTTCGGTTTTTTAATACTCAATAATTAATTTGCTTTGTTTATTCTTCAAGAATCAACGTAAGTTGTTGATATGGTGGCTCTTCACTCACAAATCCCCAATCATTGAAAATCTTGGAGTCTAAATGAGTAATTATTTGACGTTTATTTCTTTTTTCTACTTTAAAACCCTCCTCAGACATTTTTCTCATTAATCTTGCAGATTCTTCAAACCGAGCTGCCATAGAATCAAGAGTTTCGCAGTCGCTAGTTAATCCTTCTTCTTTCCAAGTAAAATACGTCATTTAAAGAATTTCAATATTTAATCTTTAATAAAAAAGATTAGATTAGATATTACTAATAATAATGTAACCAACCAAAAACTACTTACAATTCTAATTTCATTGTTACCTTTAAGTTCAAAGTGATGATGTAAGGGAGTCATTAAAAAAAATTTATAGCCTTTACCTTGTAATTTTTTAGAAATTTTGAAAATAGTTACTTGAATTATTACCGAGATAGATTCTGCGAAAAGTATTCCTCCCATAATTAATAGAGACCAAAGATTATTAGATATTAAAGCTATACCTCCCATAGATGCTCCTATAGCTAGAGAACCTGAATCTCCCATAAATAATTTTGCAGGATATTTATTTAGAAATAGAAATCCCATACATGCACCAGCCATGACTATACAAAGTTGAGATAGACCAGTGTTATTAATTGAATTTTCTATTAAAATAGTAATAGATAGACCCGCAAAAATTATTACGCTACATCCACTTAGTAATCCATCTAAACCATCTGTTAAATTAGCTGAATTACTTTCAGCTAATAAAACAAATACTCCTAATGGATAAATTAAATTCCCTATATTAAAAGTTCTATTTTCTATCTGAATAGAATTATTTATATAACCATTTGATGCACAAAATATTATAAAAATAAGGCTAATAATTAACTGTAAAATTATTTTTTGATTAGAATTTAAGCCTGTGTTGAATTGTTTTTTTAAACTTAGCAAATCATCAATTAATCCAATAAACATAAAAAATATAATAAGAACACTTAAAGTTAAGACAACCTTATAATCTTGTGTATTAAAATATAAGATATTACTTATTATTATTCCTATAGGAATAAAAAAAATGCCACCCATGGTTGGAGTACCTTGTTTAATAAAATGATTTTTAGGCCCTTCTTCTCTGATTACTTGCTTAACTTTAATTTTTTTTAACTGAGGTATTCCTATCAAAGTGATTGCTGATGATACAAGAGTTGTAATTATAAAAGGAATTGTTAAATTGCTATTTTGTAGATTAAAATCAAAAAATATACAAATTAAAGTAATTAACCCAAATAAGACTATTACTTGTTGATTATTATTTTTTAAAAATAATACTTTATTTTTATCAAAAAGTTTTTTAGACTTTTTCAAAATATAAGCTTGTAACTTAATCTTCCCATTCTTCATCTGTAGGCTCTTCTTCAGCTTTATAATCTTCTTTTTCTCCCATTAAAGCGGAAAGCTCTTCTTCTTCAACTGTACTGATTTCTTGTTCATTCGAATCTTCATCAGCAACTAATCTTCCACTAGTTTCTAACCAAGATAGTAAATCTGGCTCTTCTCTTAGAGGGAGAACAGGGGCGGGCTCTTGCCTGCCATAGCGAGTTAAAGCGGGGTTAATTCCGTCTAAAGCTGATAAATTGATTTTTTCTAGATCGCTCATATCAATATTATGATCGATGAATTAACATAATGCATTATGGATTAATTTTCTAATTTTTATGCTGACTTCAAAGCTGACATTAATTACTTTTACATGGTGTATGGCTTTGTTAGTGAGTATTTCTCTTAGAATAACTGGAATTGCTCATCCACAACCCTTTTATATCAATCATTTATTTGTGTGGTTTTTGGTTTTTGGTCCATCTCTTTTTCTTTTAATTTATTTTTTGATCAAGAGATCTTTTTCTGTAGATTCATTAATTTAATTTTGAGGATCAAGTGAATTTAAATTGTTTACATGATTATTTTATTTTTACTTCAAATCAAGATGTGCAGGATCTATTGATTTTTGGACAAAATATTGATACTTGGTTGATTTATGTACTTATTTTTTTTGGTTTTTCTGCTTTAGCTTTTCTTTCCGTTTGGTTTATTGGGTTGTTAATTGAAAGGCAATCTGGCAATTCCATTAAGCAGCCATGGGAATAATTTTGTGAATGACTTTTTCTGTTCTTTTTTAGGTCTTTAAGAGTTTTGTATTTGCATTGATTGTCTAAATTAGAAATTTTGTCCAATAGGTCTCTATATTTATTGAGGAGAATTGAAATTCCTCAAGGATAAAAACATATGCGAAGTGCTAAAAAGGTTGTTTTGGCTTATTCAGGAGGAGTAGATACCAGCGTTTGCATTCCTTATCTAAAAAAGGAATATGGAGTGGAGGAGGTGATTGCTTTTGCAGCAGATCTTGGTCAAGGTGACGAGCTTGATGAAATTAAAAACAAGGCAATTGCAGCTGGAGCTTCTAAATCACTTATTGGCAATTTAGTAAAGCCTTTTATTGAAGATTTTGCTTTTCCTGCGATTAGGTCTAATGCTTTGTATCAAGGGAAATATCCTCTTTCAACTGCATTAGCAAGGCCATTAATCGCACAAAAACTTGTAGAAATTGCAAGAGAATTAAATGCTGACGGGGTTGCGCATGGGTGTACTGGCAAAGGTAATGATCAAGTTCGTTTTGACGTGACAATTGGTGCTTTAGCGCCTGATTTGAAATTGCTTACACCAGCAAGAGAGTGGGGCATGAGTCGTGAAGAAACTATTGCTTATGGAGAGAAATATGGAATAGTTCCACCCGTAAGTAAAAAAAATCCATACTCTATCGATTTAAATCTCTTGGGTAGAAGTATTGAGGCTGGTCCCCTTGAAGATCCATTTGAGATGCCATCCGAAGAAGTTTTTGGTATCACATCATCAATTTTAGATTCACCTGATGAGCCAGAAATAGTGGATTTCCTGTTTGAAAATGGTAATCCAGTTGCAATTGATGGAGAACGAATGGATCCAATATCTCTTATCAAGAAGGCTAATAGTCTTGCAGGAAAACATGGTTTTGGTCGTTTGGATATTATTGAAGACAGAGTAGTTGGAATTAAAAGTCGAGAAATTTATGAAACACCTGGCTTGCTTTTATTAATCAAAGCGCATCAAGAAGTGGAAAGTTTAACTTTGCCTGCAGATTTATTAAATACTAAATTTAGGTTGGAGCGACAATGGGCTGATTTGGTGTATCAAGGTTTTTGGTTTAGTCCTTTAAAAGAAGCCTTGGATGGATTTATTAATTATTCTCAAAAACAAGTTAATGGAACTGTAAAGATTAGGCTTTTCAAAGGTAATGCTGATGTTATTGGTAGAAAGTCAAAAAACAATAGTTTGTATATTTCTGATATGTCTACTTATGGAAGAGAGGATAAGTTCAACCATACATCAGCCGAAGGGTTTATCTATGTGTGGGGATTGCCAAGCCGAATTTGGTCTTGGATAAATAAATAAATAATTTTTCATTTGTTTATCCTTACCCCTTTATTACTTCACTGTTCAGTGGCTTCTTCTTTTTTTTCGTTTTTAGTAGATGATTCGGTCTTATCTTCAATAGTTGACTCGGCCTTATCTTCAATAGTTGACTCGGCCTTATCTTCAATAGTTGACTCGGCCTTATTTTCAGTAGCTTTTATTTCTTCCTTGTCTGTTTCAGATTTCTCAGCTTCATCTTCCTTAGATGTGGATTTTGGAGTTGGTAAAGGACCTTCTTGTTTTACTGTCAGGTAGCGGATAACGTCTTCGCTCAACCTCATAGCTCTTTCTAGGAGGGCAACTTGCTGCCCATCTCCTTTGTGACTTAGTTGCACATATATTCCTTCTTTGTGCTTTGCAATTGGATAAGCAAGTCTTCTTTTCCCTCGCATTTGACTATCTAATACTTCTGTTCCTGCTTTAACAAGTATTTCACTATATTTTTTTAGATGGCTATCAACTTCATCCTCCGGGATATCCGGACGAAGAATGTACATTGTTTCGTAGTAAGGTTTTTCAGACATAAAAATACCGACGAGGACTAGATGGCTCAACATGAGCAGCGGATCTACAATCTTATACTGAATCGGTAACTTTTTACAATTGCATTTTTACCGCTTGGCTGATTCCTGGTAAATTTGGTTCATTACCTTGAGTGCAAGACCAAATGCAATAAGTAATCATTGCAAAGAGACTAATTAATAAAGTACTCGAAAAAGTTCTTATTATTAATGAGCTTCCAAAAGGACTAAAGAAAATTTGAAAAATAAAACTAATTATAATTATACCAATATTGATTAATAAAGATTGAAGAGCATTAAAACGTAAAAAATATGATACTTTAGTATTTCTTACTAGTCCAATAAATATTGCTAAAAATAATAATAAATTTCCAAAGGGTATCGATCTTTCAATAATAATAATAGGAATAGCTGGTATTTGAAGAATTTGAGTAAAAGGATATTTTATATATAAATGATTACCAAACATAAGGCTATCTGCCCATGGAATCATATATAAAAAAATTCCTAATATTTTTCCTCCTATGGAAGGCATAAGTAAATTAAATTTTTATTCAGATTAAAGCATTAAATGTTTTTTTGCAGATGATTTCATTATTTGAGTTGGTACGTTAGTAAAACCGCTCCACAGTTTAATTGACAATGCTCCTTGCTCAACAAGCATATCAAGCCCGTCAATTGTGAAACAATTTTTTTCTTGTCCAAGCTTTAACCATTTTGTTGGTCTTGGAGTATATATCAAGTCATATAAAATAGTATGACTTGAAAGACTGTTCCAAATTTCATTACCAAGTGGAATACTTTCTTGTTCAGTTTGATTGCTATTCATTCCAATTGGAGTTGTATTAACAATTAAATCAGCTTCTTCTATATATGGGGAAACATTTAATTTTTTATAATTAATTCCTACAATAGATATCTCGCTATTTGTTTTTAAGTTTTTCATATTATGTATAAAGCTTTTTAATGATTTTTCATTCCGACCAATAACTGTAATTTTTTTCACATTTAAGCTATTAAGCCCCATAATTACAGCTCTAGCACTTCCTCCGCAACCTATCACAATGACATTTTTATTAATCAAATTATGATTTTTTAATGGCACTTTAAATCCATCAATGTCAGTATTTGCTCCTATCCATTCATTATTTTTTTCTGGTATTAATGTATTAACTGCTTGGATTTCATGTGCTGTATTAGTAAATTTATTACAAGCTTTTAAAATTTCTTGTTTATGAGGGATAGTTACATTTAAGCCTTTGCAATCTATAAGTCTTAATGCTGTTGTTAGTTGTATGAGGTTAGTTTTATCGCATGCAAATGCCAAGTAACACCAATCCAGTCCCATTTCTTCATATGCGGCGTTATGCATAACAGGGGAAAGTGAATGATTTACTGGTTGTCCAAGAAGTCCTACTAGATTAGTTTTTCCAGTGATAGTAATCATTTCGTGCTGATGCTGATACAAAAAGGTAAGAGACTGTTCGGGAACCACGCCTCGCCTCAAATAGGTTTCACTGACGAGGATGATACCTAAAGAAAGAAATTAACGGAGCTCTTAACTCATGGGGAAGGTTGTCGGAATCGATCTCGGTACTACAAATAGTTGTGTGGCTGTTATGGAAGGCGGTAAGCCTACTGTAATAGCAAATGCTGAGGGATTTAGAACTACCCCATCAGTGGTTGCATATACAAAAAATCAAGATCAACTTGTAGGACAAATTGCTAAGCGTCAAGCTGTGATGAATCCTGAAAATACTTTTTATTCCTCGAAGAGATTTGTTGGTAGACGAGTTGATGAGGTGAATGATGAATCCAAAGAAGTGAGTTATGGTGTAGAAAAAGCGGGATCCAATGTTAAGCTAAAATGCCCAATACTTGATAAACAGTTTTCTCCTGAAGAAGTTAGTGCGCAAGTTTTAAGAAAGCTTTCTGATGACGCTGGAAAATATTTAGGTGAAACTGTTACACAAGCAGTAATTACTGTACCTGCCTACTTTAATGATTCTCAGCGTCAAGCAACAAAAGATGCAGGAAAGATTGCAGGTTTAGAAGTTCTTAGAATTATTAATGAGCCTACTGCTGCTGCTTTAGCATATGGTTTAGACAAAAAAAGTAATGAAAGAATATTAGTTTTTGACTTGGGTGGAGGCACTTTTGACGTATCAGTTTTAGAAGTTGGTGATGGAGTTTTCGAAGTTCTCTCCACATCAGGAGATACACATTTAGGTGGTGACGATTTTGATCGGGTGATTGTTGATCATTTGGCTTCTACCTTTAAAGGCAATGAAGGCATTGATTTACGACAAGATAAGCAAGCATTGCAACGTCTAACTGAGGCAGCTGAAAAAGCAAAGATAGAATTATCAAATGCTACTCAAAGTGAAATAAATCTTCCATTTATTACAGCTACCCCAGAAGGACCAAAACATCTTGATTTGACTCTTACAAGAGGGAAATTTGAAGAATTGGCATCTAACCTTATTGATCGTTGTCGGGTCCCTGTAGAGCAAGCTTTGAAAGATGCAAAGCTATCTACTGGGGAAATAGATGAAATTGTTATGGTTGGCGGTTCTACACGAATGCCAGCTGTCAAAGAATTAGTTAAAAGAGTTACAACTAAAGATCCAAATCAAACAGTTAACCCTGATGAAGTTGTTGCTGTTGGGGCGGCAATTCAAGGAGGAGTTCTTGCTGGTGAAGTCAAAGATATTCTGCTTCTTGATGTGACTCCTTTATCCCTTGGTGTCGAAACTTTGGGAGGAGTCATGACAAAAATGATTTCTAGAAATACTACTGTCCCTACTAAAAAGGCTGAAACTTACTCAACTGCAGTTGATGGACAAACAAATGTAGAAATTCACGTTTTACAAGGTGAACGTGAGATGGCTTCCGATAACAAAAGTCTTGGGACATTTCGTTTAGATGGAATTCCTCCTGCTCCTAGAGGAGTTCCACAAATCGAAGTTACTTTTGATATTGATGCAAATGGAATCCTGAGCGTTACCGCAAAAGATAAGGGGAGTGGTAAAGAGCAAAGCATATCTATAACTGGCGCTTCTACTTTGTCGGATAACGAAGTAGATAAAATGGTCAAAGATGCAGAAATGAATGCTTCTGCAGATAAAGAAAAGCGAGAGAGGATTGATATAAAAAATCAAGCCGAAACTCTTGTCTATCAAGCTGAAAAACAAATAGGAGAGCTCGGAGATAAAGTTGATGAAGCTGCAAAAACTAAGGTTGAAGAAAAACGTGTCAATTTGAAAGAAGCAATAGAAAAAGATGATTATGACTCTATGAAGTCTTTAGTTGAGGAATTACAGCAAGAGTTGTATTCATTAGGAGCTTCTGTATATCAACAAGCAAATGCAGCTTCACAAGCAGCTGAAGATCCAAATACTGATAAAAAAAATGATGGAGATGATGTAATTGACGCTGAATTTACTGAGACAAAGTAATAATTAACATCTGTTAATTTTAAGTCCAATCCATTCAGCGCAAGAAGGAGCTAACAAAATACCATTTCTATAGTGACCTGTATTAATTAACAATCCAGGTTCTAATTCTTTTAATAATGGAGCAGGTTCGTTTCTTGGTCTTGCTCTTATACCACTCCACTGATGGCTAATTCTTGCTTTTCTTATCCACTTTGGGGCGTCCTTGTTCATATCCAACATTTCTTGCTTATATTTTAAATTTGGTTCAGTGCCATTTTCTATAGTTGCTCCCATTAGGATATGATTAGGATCATGGTGTATAAAATTTATAGATTGATAATTTAATATCGCAGGCCATTGATACCAATTAGTTGTTAGATCCTTTAATTCTAATTCAAAAACTTGTCCTAATATTGGCTCTAAATGTATTTCATGTCCTAATGGCTTTAATAACTTTTCAGTATTTAATGCAGAACAAATAACGATGTAATCTTGATTCATATATTCATTATTTTCAAAATATACTTGCCAGTTTTTGTTGGATAATTTATTATTTTTAATTCTGATAACATTTCTTTCAATTTTATTAACTTTCATATTATCAAGACTGCTCATTATTAATCTTATTAATTTTATTGGATTTAACCGACCATCTTCATGAGAAATTAATCCACCAATTAATTGTTTTTCAAAGATTGAACTCCAGAACTCTAATGAGATTTCATCTAAAAGTTCTATTCCATATTCTTTTTTATTTTTACTTATTTCAATCATAGATTGATATTCTTTTGCTGAACTCGCTAATTTAATCAAAGGTTTCTCTAATGCGATACTCGATCTGGAGTAATCTAGTTGAATAAGCCAATCTTTCCATAACTCCATACTTTTTTTTCGTAGGAAAAAAGCTCTTCCTTTTGTTCTTTTATAACTATTTCCCATCAGCACTCCCAAGGCAGCTTGGCTTCCATTTAGTGGATTAATATTATTTATTTCTGAGTTGACTTTCGGATCGATTAAATTCACTTTATAACCTTTTTGTCCTAGATGAAAGGCAGTTGTGATTCCTGCTATCCCGCTTCCAATTACTGAGATTTCAATTGGATTTTTTTTTGCTTTTAGGTTATTCATTTGCACAAATGCTGTGAAATTTGCTTGTTAATTTTCAATGAGTGCTCTAAAAAAGAGAATAGTTAAAGGATATAGTTGGAGTGAACATCAAAACAGTTATCTTGCAATTCATTTGTCCCGATAAGCCAGGACTAGTAAGTGATTTAGCGAGTTGGATTGCAAGCAAAAATGGGAATATAAGACATGCTGATCACCATACAGACGCTGATGCAAAATTGTTTCTAAGTCGGATCGAGTGGGATTTAGACGGTTTTATGCTTGATAAAAATGAAATAAATTCTGAAGTTACTTTACTTGAGAAACGATTGAACGGAAAAGCAGTCTTGAGTTTCTCTGATGATTTCCCCAATGTTGCAATATTTGTTAGCAGGCAGAGTCATTGCTTGGTTGATCTTTTATGGAGAGTTAAGGCAGGTGAATTATGTATGAATGTTCCCTTAGTTATTTCTAATCATTCAGACTTAGAGGAGATTTGCTCAAGCTTTGATATTCCTTTTAAGCTTATAAAAGTAGATAAAAATAGTAAATTAGATTCTGAAAGTAAAATATTAGATTTATTGAATGAGTACAAAATTGATTTAGGTGTTTTAGCAAAATATATGCAAATTTTAAGTAGTTCGTTTTTAGATAAGTTTCCTCATCTAATCAATATTCACCATTCTTTTCTACCTGCTTTTAAAGGTGCTCAACCATATCATCAGGCTTGGGAAAGAGGGGTAAAATTAATCGGTGCAACAGCCCATTATGTTACTCAAGACCTTGATGCCGGTCCCATCATCGAACAGACAATATCTAATGTCAGTCATCGTGATGAAGTATCAGATTTAATCAGAAAGGGTAGAGATTTGGAGCGAGTTGCTTTAGCAAGAGCTTTAAGGTTGCATTTAAGGCGGCAAGTAATTGTTTATAGGGGCAGAACGGCAGTATTTACATGATTAATAATGCAAACTTCTCGACTTTAAAAAATAATTTATTAGTAAATAATGGCTGGAGATGTTTTCAGATTGGAGTATTTTTTTTACCTTCAAGTGCCTTAATTTCTTATATATTTTTGCTAATAGCTCTTTTTGAAGGAAGTTTTATAAGAAGGGACCTTTATTGGAGGGACTATTGGAATTATCCGCTAGTACTAACATCTTTATTAATGTTAGTTGGTTGTATTCGCTCTCAAACTGGTTGGTTAGCATGGATTGGTCTTTTTAATTGGTTGCCATTTTTTTGGTGCTTTTGGGGCTTTCAACCATATTTGTTAACTACTGAACGAAGAAGAAAATGTGCTTCTTGGCTGGTCTTAGGAAGTTTACCTGTTTTGATAACTGGCTTTGGTCAGTTGTGGCTTGGATGGAAGGGACCATGGGAGCTTTTTGATGGTTTAATTATTTGGTTTATTTCTCCAGGTGGAGAGCCTTTAGGCAGATTGTCAGGATTGTTTGATTACGCAAATATCACTGCTGCATGGTTGTCTGGTGTATGGCCATTCTGCTTTGCTTCTGTTATCCGTCCTTTTATTTTTGGAAGAAATAGAGTTATTCCTTTTCTTCTTTCGGTTGCATTTGTTTTAGCAATGATTTTGACGAATTCTCGAAATGCTTGGGGTGCAATTTTTATTGGATTGCCTTTGGTTGTTGGTTCAGCATCATGGAGTTGGTTAATACCTTTAATGGTTATTTGTTTTATTCCAATTGTTATTGCTGTTTTACCCGTATTTGATGCTGGATTACAACAATTTGCAAGAAGTATTGTGCCTGAATCAATTTGGATGAGATTAACTGATATTCAGTTTGTTGACACTAGACCATTCGAGGCAACACGTATTGGACAATGGAGAATTGCATTTAATTTAATTTTTGAAAAACCTTTATTTGGTTGGGGAGCAGCAGCCTTTTCAATTATTTATCCTTTAAGGACAGGTTTATATCATGGTCATTCTCATAACTTACCTTTAGAGATAGCAATAAGTCATGGTATTTTAGTTGCTATTTTACTAAATCTATTTGTTTTTGCTTTATTAATAATTTCGGCTTATTATAAAATATTTAATAAATTAAGAACTCAAAAAAATTTAATAATTGATCGAGCATGGTGGACATCTGCATTGATTCTTATTTGTTTCCATGCAACTGATATACCAATGTTTGATAGCAGGGTTAATATTTTAGGCTGGTTAATATTAATAGGTCTTAGATGTATCATTTTTAATCCTGATACGGATAAGATTGTGTTTAAAGAAAATTGAAATTATTATATTAACTCACCTTCTTCAATTGTAATTTGTCTTTCATAAATTGAATGTTCATTAAATATTCTGGCAGTTAAAAAGCTAGTAATGCATGTAATCAATAGTGGCTTCAGTATTAAAAGATTTTTAGTTAATGCGAAGGCTAAAAACATTGCTGTTAAGGGCGTTCTTGAGCATCCAGCTACGAATCCGCCCATTCCTGCAAAAATATAGGTTGTTGGCACATGGCCGGTCAATGTTTCTACTCCTATACCGCTGGCTAAACCTATCGCTCCTCCTAGGGTGAGCATTGGATAAAATAAACCACCTGGTGCTCCTGAGGCAGCTGCCAAACCAGAAGCAAAAAATAAAATTAAAAATATACTGATTGCGAGAGTAAAACTACTACTTTCATTAACAATAATTTTTTGTAATCCTTCAATATTGTGTAGGTTTTCTGGAATTATTGAGTACACTGAACCAAGTAATAACCCAGATAAACTCATTCTTTGAATAGTTTTATGTTTAAACCATTTGTTTCCTAAGACTTGCATTCTTAAAACGTATTGGCAATACATTTCTGCTAAGAATCCAAGTAAGATTCCTAAAGCTATTAGGTATAAAAAATCTATTGGAAAGAATTTGATTACGGGTGTATATGCTCTTTCTAATTGAAAACCTAAATTATTAACAAATCCACCAGCTTTTTGATCTAGTCCAATCGCTTGCAAAATATCAGCACAGCTATCTGCCCAGAATGTTGTTACTACTACTAGTAAAAGGACGACGGGTCTGGCTGAATTTAAAAGTTCCTCAATTGCATAGATAAATCCTCCAATAGGTGCACTGAAAATGGCTGCAATTCCAGCTCCTCCTCCTGCTGCAACTATGACTCTGCGAAATGAAATAGGGGCTTTTAGCCATTTAGCCATTTTCCAGGCAACAGATCCTCCCATTTGTACTGCTGGACCTTCTGGCCCTAGTGGGAATCCACTGCCAATAGCAATTATTCCAGCAAATAGTTTGACGATTCCAACTCTTAATCCCATAGGAACTGGCTTATGGCGAAGAAATGCAATGATGTGACTTACTCCTGCTCCTTTTGCCGCAGGAGCAAAATTTTGAATGAGTGATCCAGCAATTAATCCTCCTAATGTTCCTAGGATTGGTAAAACTATCCATCTAGGCATATATCCAAGAAGATTTGATCGATATTGTTCTAATGCATGAATTCCAGTTTTGAATAATATTCCCGTTAATGCTGCTCCTAATCCTGTAAGGATTAGAGCAAGAATTACATTTAGCCATTTCTTCTGAAGAAGTTTTTTTATACTTTGAGTTGATTTCTTTTGAACGGAATTTTGACTTTTGATCATTTATCTCAATTTAGGTTTTTAAAATAGAGGCTTCTTCTTCTTTGGTTATTACACGGCCATCTTCGATAAAGTTTGGTATTTCATTAAAGTTTAAGTATCTGTATATTTCTTTAGTCAAAGGGGAAACTTTTTTGGAAGCTATTGCAAGATATTCATCAGGGGTAGGGATATGACCCAACAAAGCGCAAACAGCAGCCAGTTCTGCACTTCCTAAGAACACTTGAGCTCCTTTCCCTAATCTGTTGTTGAAATTTCTTGTACTGGTTGAGAAAACAGTTGAATTATCTTTTACACGAGCTTGATTGCCCATGCATAGAGAACAACCAGGCATTTCCATTCGGCTACCAGCTTTTTCAAAGATCTCGTAGTACCCTTCTTTCTTCAAAATCTCCTCGTCCATTCGTGTTGGTGGACATACCCATAATCGCGCTGATATCTTCCCTTCTCCTTCGAGAATTTTTGCAGCAGCTCGATAATGTCCAATATTAGTCATACACGAACCAATAAAAACTTCTTGGATAGGAGTGCCTGCGACTTTGCTTAAAAGTTTGACGTTATCAGGATCATTAGGACAAGCTAAAACAGGTTCTTTGAGTTCATTCAAGTTTATTTCGATGATTTCTGAATATTGAGCATTTTGGTCGGCTGATAGTAAATCTGGTTTTTTTAACCAATCTTCCATTTCTTTAATTCTTCTACTTATTGTTCTTGCGTCTTTATACCCTCTAGCAATCATATTTTTAAGTAAAACAATATTGCTTTTTAAATATTCACTGATTGTTGATTCAGAGAGTTGAATAGTGCATCCAGCGCAAGATCTTTCTGCGCTTGCATCAGTCAATTCAAAGGCTTGCTCTAATTTTAGGTTTGGTAGACCTTCAATTTCTAAAATTTTTCCATTAAACACATTAATTTTGTTTGCTTTCGCGACTGTCAGAAGACCTTGTTGTATTGCCATCCATGGAATGGCATTAACTACATCTCTTAAAGTGACACCAGTTTGTAAAGACCCTTTAAAACGTACAAGAACTGACTCAGGCATGTCTAAAGGCATAGAACCAATTGCTGCAGCAAATGCCACAACTCCTGAACCACCTGGGAATGAGATGCCCAATGGGAATCGAGTGTGACTATCGCCACCTGTCCCGACTGTGTCTGGTAAAAGCATTCTATTTAGCCAACTGTGAATAATTCCATCACCAGGTTTTAATGCTATTCCTCCTCTTTCAGCAAAAAAATCAGGGAGTTCTTTTTGAGTTTTGATATCAACGGGTTTGGGATATGCCGCCGTATGACAGAAACTCTGCATAACTAAATCAGCAGAAAATCCTAAACAGGCTAATTCTTTCATTTCATCTCTAGTCATCGGACCAGTAGTATCTTGACTACCAACTGTTGTCATTATTGGCTCACAACTTGTCCCAGGGAGTACGCCTTCTAAACCGCAAGCTTTTCCCACCATTTTTTGAGCTTGAGTAAACCCATGATTTGATAAAGCTGGCTGACCAGGACGAATAAAAAGAGTAGATGAAGGAAGTTTTAATTTTGCTCTAACTTTGTCTGTTAAAGCTCTTCCAATCATTAAAGGAATGCGCCCGCCGGCTCTTACTTCATCAGTAATAGTTTGTGGTTGTAAGTCAAATTTTGATAGAAGTTCCCCACCGTTGTTTTCATGTTTACTTCTTCTAATTTCTCCTTTGTAAGGAAAAATAGTTATCACATCTCCTGTTTTGAGCTTGCTTACATCACATTCAATTGGAAGTGCACCTGAATCTTCAGCGGTATTAAAGAAAATAGGCGCAATTTTACCTCCTATTATTACTCCACTCCCTCTTTTATTTGGAACGAAGGGTATGTCTTCTCCTGTATGCCAAAGGACAGAGTTTATTGCTGATTTTCGAGAGCTTCCTGTTCCAACTACATCACCAACATATGCAATCGAATGTCCTTTCTTTTTTAATTTTTCAATAGTGCTTAAACCATTTGGATCTCGAGTTTCTAGCATAGCTAGAGCATGTAAAGGAATATCCGGTCTTGTTGTGGCATGAGTGGCGGGAGAGAGGTCATCTGTATTTGTTTCTCCTTCAACTTTAAATACTATTACTGTTATTTCTTTAGCTAAAGATTGTTTATTAGTGAACCATTCTCCATTAGACCAGCTATTTATAACTTTTTCTGCATAAATATTGTTTTTTGCTAATTCAAAAATATCGTTTAATGCATCATAAACTAAAAGAGTATTACTTAATGCTTTAGATGCTGAGGCTGCTAATTCTTTATTATTAGATTTTAGTATTTCAATTAATGCTGCTACATTATAGCCCCCAATCATTGTACCCAATAGTTCAGTTGCTTTTAAAGGACTTACTAATGGACTTTTCGATTCTTCTTGAGCAAGTGAGCTAAGCCAAGTGGCTTTGACATAAGAGGCTTGATCAACTCCAGGAGGAATTCGATTGATAAGAAGATCTAGTAAGAAGTTTTGATCGATTTCTTTATCTGGCTTTTCTAATAACTTTGTTAAGGCTTGAGTCTGTTTTGCATCTAAAGGAAGCGGAGGAATTCCTAAAGCTTGTCTTTCTGCAGCATGTGATAAGTAGTTTTTTAGCATGTTTAAATCTCAAGAGAGGATGTATTTGAGTGAGAGTCTGTTATTTTCTTTTTTTACAATCGCATGTTTCTTGAACAAAGATTCAGATAATGCAACTTATTACCCCCCTATGACTGATACTTCTCTAATCTTATAACTATGATCACGTTTTAAATGTCCACCTCATCATATTTTTCAATGGTGGATAGCACCTCTGACCTTCATGTGGTCGAGACACGTCCATTAATGTCACCAGCATTAATTCACAGAGATTTGCCATTAGATAAGGCAGCATCTGAAGTTGTCTCTACAACTAGACAAAAGATTCAATCAATTCTTCACGGTATTGATCAAAGAATTTTGGTGATTGTTGGACCATGTTCAGTTCATGATGTTGATGCTGCCATTGAATATGCAAATCGCTTAGCCCCATTGAGAGCAAAATATTCACAACAGCTAGAAATTGTTATGCGTGTTTATTTTGAGAAACCACGCACTACTGTTGGGTGGAAAGGACTTATCAATGACCCTCATCTTGATAATTCTTATGATATTAATACTGGCTTAAGAAAAGCAAGAGGTCTATTACTTGATTTAGCGACTCAAGGAATGCCCGCAGCAACTGAGTTACTTGATCCAGTTGTTCCTCAATATATTGCTGATTTAATTAGTTGGACTGCTATTGGAGCAAGAACAACAGAAAGTCAGACTCATCGTGAGATGGCTTCAGGATTATCAATGCCAGTTGGTTATAAAAATGGTACTGATGGAACTGCAACGATTGCTATTAATGCCATGCAAGCGGCTTCAAAACCCCATCATTTTTTAGGAATTAATAATGATGGTCATGCTTCAATCGTTAGTACTACAGGCAATCCAGATGGTCATCTTGTTCTAAGAGGTGGTAATAATGGAACTAATTATCATCTTGATGCAGTTACTTTAATTGCAGATGAATTAGCACAATCTAAAATGGCTGAAAGAGTGATGATTGATTGTAGTCATGGCAATTCAAATAAAGATTTCCGTAGACAATCAGAAGTTTTACGTGATGTAGCATCTCAATTAAAAGGTGGATCAAAGAATATAATGGGGGTAATGATTGAAAGTCATCTTGTAGAGGGCAATCAGAAATTAAATTCGGATTTATCAAAACTTACGTACGGGCAAAGTGTTACAGATGCATGCATTAACTTTTCTACAACTGAGGTTTTATTGGAGGAATTAGCTGAATCAGTGAAATAAATTTTCTGTAGTGGTTTATGTTCCAACAAGCCATATTCCTACACAGGTTACTCCAATAGGAACAGTTATATTGTCTATGCCCCAAGGACTTATTTGTTCTAAAAAAGTGGCTATTAAAGATATGACTATAATTTCTAAAGGCTGTATTCCGAGATTATTTATTGATGAGATTGTTGCAGATGTCATAGCTACTATTGATCCCATTGTTAATGTTCCTGCTATTGATTTTGTTTGACCAAGCACTGTCCAATTTGGAGAATTAATTGATCTTCCAATTAAGCCTGCCAATCCATCACCAAAAGCCATTGATAGGACTCCTATCGAAATAGATGCTGAATAGTTAGGCCAGAAGAATAAAAGTAAAAGTGTGATGCTGATACCATATGCAATTGTTCCAAAACTCTTTCTCTCAATATCCTCAATAGCAGGTAATAAACGATATTGATAATTAATACCTAAGGCTATAGTGACCAAAAATGCAGAAAAAAAAGCTATATTTTTTGGAATATCAAATAACCAAGCTAATAGAATTACTGGTCCAGTACCAATATGAATAATTTTTCTACTTAACTCCTCTTTTTTAGGAAAAAATCGTTTACATAAAAATGCAATTACTAAAATTGTTATTATCCATAAGGCAATAACAAAAATAGCTATTTGAATTGGCAATGTTTATGCAGCGTTTTGATGAGTAGTCATAACCCTTAATTTTAAAATTGCTTTTGCTTCAAGTTGTCTTACACGCTCTCTCGACACATTTATTTGTCTACCAATTTCAGCAAGAGTCAGTGGTTCTTCTCCGTCCAGGCCAAATCGCAGCCTCATAATTTTTTGCTCTCTCTCATTTAATTGAGATAACCATCCACCGAGGTGTTCTTTTTGAATACTTCTATCCATTCCTTCCATAGGCTCATCATAATTTGGGTCTGGAATTAATTCTCCTAAAGTACTACGATCTTCTTCGCCTCTTGCGTGAGCATCAAGAGAAGCACATGGCGCACTTTGCGATACAAGATCTTCCAGATCTTGAGGTTCAATTCCCATCGCATTGGCAAGCTCTAGTCGATTTGGCTGCCTGCCAAATCGATGTGATAATTCCCGTGAGATACGGCGCATTTTTGAGAGTTTTTCGCTGATATGTATCGGCAGGCGAATAGTTCTAGCACTGTTATCAATTGCACGCGTCATACCTTGTCGTATCCACCAGTATGCATAGGTTGAAAATTTATAACCCATTGCAGGATCAAATTTATCAACAGCTCTTTCAAGGCCAATTGCACCTTCTTGAACTAAATCTAGTAATTCAAGACCTTGGTTTTGATATTTTTTTGCAACGCTTACAACAAGTCTTAGATTTGCAGCCATCATACGATCTCTGGCTCGCTTACCCATTTTTATTTTATGCTTTTGACGTGGAGTTCTTTCTTCTTTTGGAAGATTCAACAAATCTTTCATTTGTTGAACGTGATGAGCAAGCTCAATTTCTTCTGCAGGAGTTAAAAGAGGAACTCGTCCAATACTTGTTAGATAAAAACCTATTGCATCAGTGGCTAAACGATTACTTTGCCTTCGTGAACCTCGAGATTTTTGACTACTTACAGTTGATGTAGATAGTTTTTCAGTTGTACTTGCCGCATTAGATATTTCTGCTGAAACAGCAGTAATGTCTTTGGCAGATTCCAGCGGGATCCCCATCACCCTGGCCTCTTGAAATTAGATTTATTAAGAAGGTAGCACTTATAGGAAGAAGTTGACTAATTGAAACGAAAAATTTATGTTTTTTGGCTTAATTAGGTATAAAGCGCATCAAAAAAAACAGATTAAATGTTTTCATAAAATTTATGAATCTTTTAATTTGCTTCTTTTTTGTACAGCTTGATAATTTTTTCTTGAAGATATCTTTTTTTATCATTCAAAATTTCATTTTTAATGTAGCTTCCATCACTTTGCATAATCCAACAGTCTTTAGATTCCTCTATATAAGAATCTAATAAATGTTTAATTTCTTTTTTGATTTTATTATCTTCAATAGGAGTAACTGCTTCTACTCTTCTATCTAAATTGCGTCTCATCCAATCTGCACTACCAATAAAGACTTCTGCATTTCCATCGTTATTAAACCAAAAAATTCTTGAATGCTCTAAAAATCGACCAATAATACTCTTTACTTTTATATTCTCGCTTAAGCCTTTTTTCTGAGGATATAGACAACACATTCCTCTGATAATGAGTTCAATTTGTACTCCTTCTCTTGAGGCTTCATAAAGTAATTTTATAATTTCAGGATCAACAAGAGAATTCATTTTGGCTATTATTTTTGCAGGAAGTCCAGTTTTTGCATGCTTGATTTCTCTTTTGATTAACTTTTCGATTCCATGCCTGAGAGTTACCGGAGCAACTAATAACTTTCTATAAGATTGTTGTTTAGCAAATCCTGTTAGATAATTAAATAGCTCAATAAGATCTTGACCAAGTTCAGGTTGGCAAGAAAGTAAACCAAGATCTGTATAGGTTTTTGATGTTTTTGAATTATAATTGCCAGTCCCAATATGAAAATATGACCTTAATCTATTTTTTTCTTTCCTTATTACTAATGCGATTTTTGTATGAGTTTTAAGTCCAATTACGCCATATACAACATGTACTCCTGATTGTTCTAATTGCTTTGCCCATTGGATATTATTATCTTCATCAAATCTTGCTTTGAGTTCAACCAGAGCCATCACTTGCTTTCCTTTTTCAGCAGCTCTGATTAGTGCATCAATAATTAAAGAGTCTTTTGATATTCTATACAATGTCATTTTTATTCCCATGACTTGTGAATCTTCTGCAGCTTGATTGATAAATTCTTCGACTGATGTTGAAAAAAGATTATATGGGTGATGGACTAGTAAATCATTACGGCGAATAATCGAAAATATACTTTTAAAGTTATTTTTATTTCTAATATCTAAATCTTCAGTCTCTCTTAATTGACTGTTTTTCAGTTGATTATGAGTGATCCCTTGATGCTCTTTAAATTTTAGTTTTGGAAGATTAATTGCTGTTAATTCTATGAGCTCATCTAAAGCTAGTAATCCTTCGATTTGATATAAATTTTCTTTCTCAACATGCATACCTTCTTGTAGTAAATCAAGAATTATTTCTGGTGTATTTGAGGAAACCTCTAGTCTTACTACTTCGCCACCTTTGCGTCTTTTTCTTAAACCTTCTTCTAATGCACTCATTAAATCATCAGCTTCAAGATCACGAAGCTCTAGATCAGCATCTCTCGTTACACGAAAGAATGAATATGCTTTAACCTCCATTCCTGGGAATAGCATTATAAGGTTATTTGCAATAATTTGTTCAATTGCAATACCTGTATATTTTGCTGATTGATTATCATCTAGCTCAATTGGAATACTTATAAATCTAGAAATACTTTCACCTGGAATTTTTATACGAGTAAATTGTTCTTTTTCTGTTTCTCTATCGAATATGATTGCGGCTAAATTGAGACTAAGATTACTTATAAAAGGAAATGGGTGCGCAGGATCAACAGCTAAAGGAGTTAATATTGGAAAAATTGCATTTGTAAAGTAATTATCAATCCAAACCTTTTGCTTTTCGTTCAATTCTTTATATTCAAGTATAAATAAATTATTTTTTTTAAATTCATCTTGTATATAGTATTTTGTTTTAGATTGTTGCTTATCTAAAATAGGATCTAGATAATTTCTAATTGCATCAAGTTGCTCTTCGGCCGATCGCCCGTCTTGGCTTTTTTTCGATATCCCACCATCTACTTGTGATTTTAATGAAGCAACTCTCACCATAAAGAACTCGTCTAAATTATTGCTAAAAATCGAGCTAAATTTAATCTTTTCAAGTAGAGGTGTTTCTTCTTCTATTGCTAATTCTAAAACACGCTTATTAAAATCTATCCAACTAAGTTCACGATTAATATAGTTTTCATTATTGATGTTAGAAGTGCTCATATCTATAACTAATTGATTTAATTTCCAATTATAACTTTAATATCTTGGCTATCTATAAGTCTAGACGCTTACTTTTCTATTCCGAAGATTTTTACCCGAAATTAAAAACATAACGAATAATAGGAGCAATATGGTTCCAAAAAATGGACTTTTTGGACCAAAAATATCATATGAACGTCCTGCTGCTATTGCACCAAGAAATGTTCCCAGACTTTGTAATCCCTGCAGATTTCCTAATACTGCTCCTTGACCTATAGAACTTAGTCTTCTTGAAATTAGTGCTCTTAAACTAGGAGTTACTAGTCCAGTTCCCATTGCAAGTATTGCGACGCCAGAAAATACAAGAGGAATTGACGTATCTATATTTGCAAGCGTTAAAAGAATACATCCTGTCATTACAAAGCCAATACCAGTAAAAGTTAATCTCGACTCACCAAATCTTTTTACAAGAGGACCTATTAGGCCTCCTTGAACAATCATTGCGATAACTCCAACGACAATAAAAGCAGCACTACATAATTCAGGACTCCATCCAAATTTTTCTTTTAAATAAAGGACTAAAACAGCTGTAAAGCCATTAAATGCCATAAAGAAAACAAAAAAGGATAAGCAAAGTCTTCTAGCTAAGGGGTTTTTGAATACAATTAGTAGCTGACTAATTGGATTCAAATCTCTTTTCCTTGGTAGTAAATTTCTTTTATTTTTGGGCAGTGTTTCCGGTAGAAACCAAATTACAAAAATAAGATTAAATATTGCAAATCCACTTGCTACCCATACCGGTAAAGTAACACTAAATTTAGCAAGAGCTGTTCCTAATCCTGGACCAAGAATAAAACCTAAACCAAATGCTACTCCAATTAATCCAAAGGTTTTTGCGCGATTTTCGGGAGTTGATATATCTGCAAGTATTGTAGTAGCAGTAGCTGCAGTACCGCCACTTATACCATCAATTATTCTGGCTAAAAATAGTAAAGATAAAGGTAAAGCTGAGGCCCATAAAGGTAAATAATTATCCCAATTCAGGCTTACAGTTAATGCAAATAGACATATTCCTATTACTGAACCAGATACACATGTGATCATGATTGGCTTACGACCGAAACGATCACTCATAGCTCCAATTAGTGGTGCTGCAGCAAACTGAGATATTGCATAAGTTCCAGTTAAAAAACCAAGAGTCGTCGCGCTTGTCGTGAATTGTTCTAATAAAAAAGGTAATAAAGGCAAAACAATGGTTTCGCCCAAACGATCATCTAGAAGTGTTATGAAAGCTCCTAAAAGGGTGGGAATTTTTAGCCTTCTCAATGCAAATAGCTCATAATTTATTCACCTTCTCATACTGTCAGAGAACTTGGCTTCATTTAGTAAAAACAGTCTAAATCGATATTTGCGACCTTGTGAGAGTTCTGATGAAATGGCCCTCAGAGAAGTTTATGAAGATGCTATTCGAACTTGCGACAAATCCTTGTACAGCCAAGAACAGATTGAAGCATGGTCAGCTTTAGCGTATCTTCCTGGGATTTTAGATAAACCTCTGAAGCAAGGGGTGGGCTGGGTGAGTTGTGTTGATAAAACTATTGAAGCATTTGCTTTAAAATATCCCCATAATCGCTTGGCATTGCTTTATTGCCGAGGGCGTTCGTCACGGCAGGGGCATGCTACGGCTCTATTAAATCAAATTGAGGCAGATACTCTTAAAGATAGACCAATAACTTTAAAAACCGAGGCAAGTTTATGTAGTTATCAACTGCTTTTACGTCATGGATGGACAATTATTTCCCCTGAAGAAATTCAAATAGGTGGTGTGCATTTTTCTCGTTATTTGATGGAAAAAACTTTGTATTAAATTTATTTTTTAAAAATTTTTAGGAATCAATATTTTTCTCACTCCAATCAATTAATTTTTCTAAGTGCTTGATAGCAAGTTCTGAATTGATTATTTCTTTTGCTTTATTAATTCCTTCTTTAATATCAGAGCTTAAGCCTGCATAAAAAAAGTAAATACCAGCATTCCATTCAAGTGCTTTTATTAAAGGACCCTCGCCATTAAGAGCTTGTAAAGCAAATCTTTTCCATTCTGTGATGTTGTTCCATTCAATATCTTTTCCAGAACATTTGTAGTCTTTGGGATGAAAAACAGTTCTAGTTCCATATTGATTTTTGTACTGTCCAATTGTTGATGAACGACTAATTGAAAGATCTATTCCACCTTCCAGTCCTTTGATAGTCATCACATTTTGTTCTCCCATAAGCTCTAAGGTCTTCCAATGTCTTTCTTCAGTAGGTGAATGAACATAGCCACTTATATGTAGATGATTTCCTTGATGACATGTCCAGATTAATTCCATACTTGCTAGAGGTGGTCGCTTACCTATTTGATCTCTGTAAGGAATTAAATTTTCAGCTAGCGGAAAATGATCTGGCTGATGTATTAAAGCTAGATCGTTATGGTTGAAAAAACTTTGCAGTTGTTCTATGGATAGACCAGTTAAATTTATTCCTAAGGCTTGAAAGAGTTCGTGATGAGTAACGCCGTATTTCACTGGCATACGAGAACCACCATGCAAAATAACAGGCTGTTTCTGAGTTAGTAATAGTAAAGTTGTTAGAGGGTAAATTGGCGCTGTTTTTTTTCGCCCATCAAAAGGCATCCCAAAAAATATAGGTTGACGTTGATTGCTGGGTGATTGAATTTTGGGTCCTAGTTCTATATAGGCATCAATCATCCCAGCTAATTCTTCAGGGATGGGACGTCTAATTCTATGCGCAATCATGAAGCCACCAATTTGTGCTGCGCTTGCTTCTTCTTTTAGCATCAGCTTAATAGCTGATTTAGTTTCTTCGCGAGTAAGACTTTTCCCTGTGAACTCACCACTACCTATTTTTTTTAAATAGGTTTTAAATTCTTCGTATTTGTTTGTCATGAGAGCTTATATTTCAAAGTGAAGTTGTTTTTTTGCAAGTTCTTTGCGTTGAGTATTCTTCAAATTTTTGACCAAATCTAATAGGATATTTTTACTAATTTCAGTTCCAATTGAACCAAGAGCCATTAAGCCATAGTATGCAGATTTATCCGATCCTTTTTGTATTACATCGCTTATAGCTATGCAGATATCTAGGCTTTCACGTCTTTGAATGATTGTCAGTGTTTTGATTACTATCTCTTCTCTGAAATCATTTAAAGGTGACTTTGCTATATCAAGTAAATGAGAATCAGAAAGTAAATGAGCTTTAAACTTTAGTAATTCTAGACCAGCTATTTTCATTTGTTCACGTTTATCTTCTAATATTGTTTTGATCAACTCAATCGGTAATGTTCCTCCCCAGCAAGCTAAAGCTTCTACGATTTTGATGCTCATAATGTCATCATCATAAAGATGTTTTAAGAGCCATTCTTTGGCATCCTCTTGATAAGTAAGTCCTGCAGCAAGAATTAGTTCATCTTTATTGCCATATGTATTAATTAGATTTTTTATTTTTATCCATCCTACTTTTGATAATTGTCCTAAGCGATTAGCGATTTCTTGCCTAAGTTCGTAGTTGATATTTGGATTGTATGCATTCTTAAGCCACTCAGCGCTTGGCTTAGTTTTTTTTGCGTTATTAAGCGTATCCCATATATTGCTTTCTTCAATAATCATAGAATTTAAATTTAGTGGATTAGAAAATAATTAATCAGATTAATTTTATAAGTTACTCTTTGTTTATTAATCAAGTCAAGTATTTGATTTGTTTAGAGATCAATTGAAAATTGTTTGAAACCTTATTAATACCTACTAAGTAGTAGAGATATTAAGAAAGCCTAGAAAATTGTATTCTAGGCTTTCTTAATTTAGTTTAAAATTTAATTTGTTTAATTTTATCTTGCACCAAGTTGTGCGGCCACCTCTCTTTCTAGCTTTTCATCTTTGACGTCTGGTAAAACGTTAGATATTGGAGTTTTGTGGGTGCTATAGAAAAGCATTCCAATAAATACCATTCCTCCAACAATATTTCCAATAGTAACTGGAAAGAAATTCCAAAAGATTACTTTTGTAAAAGGAATACCAGATCCAAGTAGAGGGCCAGTTGTATGCAAAAACATATTAACTACTATGTGCTCCATTCCCATTGTTTGGAATGCAGTTATAGGTAGCCAGCAAGCAAGTATTTTGCCTGGAACACTTTTACTTACAAGTGCCATTGTTACACCTAAACAAACTAGCCAGTTTGCAATTACCCCACGTAAAAATGCAAGGAAAAAACCAGTACTTCCAAGCGCTTCATACTTAACAACTGTGTTTGCTTTATGAATAGCTATTATTTTTGCTGCAACAACTGCCCATCCTTTTCCACCTTCAGCAGCAGTTAAAGGATCTATATTTCCAGCACTAGATAAACTAATTGAAAGTAGTACGGCAACAAATGCTGTACCAAGAAAATTACCGATCCAAACCCATAGCCAATTCCTTACAGTTGCAGACCAAGAACTTTTTCCAGCCCATACTGCCATTGGTAGTAACGCAAAATTACCAGTAACAAGCTCCATACCAAAAAGAACGATGCTTGCAAAACCAAAAGGAAATATGAAAGAACCTAACCAAGGCATCCCAGATTGAATACCTATAGTAATTGCAAGACATGTCGCTAAACCTAAAATTGCTCCTGAATAGAAGCCTCTTATTAGTAAGTTTTTTACGCTTACAGATGATTTCTTTCCACCTGCAGCAATCATTCCATCTACCAATTCATTTGGCAGGACGTAGTCCATTTGAGAAGCACTTTGAGTCATAAATTTAAAAAGTAATAAAAATAATTTTTATAAAATCGAATTAATTGCTAATTCGATTCATAAATTTGGAAAAGATGTCGGGGCTACCATTGGCTCTATTAACTAAAGGCTTATCTTTGCCAAGGTTGTTAAACCAATTCATGAAACGAGAAATAGAATCTTTAGGTAAGACGGAGCTCATTTGAGAAGCACTTTGAGTCATAAATTTAAAAAGTAATAAAAATAATTTTTATAAAATCGAATTAATTGCTAATTCGATTCATAAATTTGGAAAAGATGTCGGGGCTACCATTGGCTCTATTAACTAAAGGCTTATCTTTGCCAAGGTTGTTAAACCAATTCATGAAAAGAGAAAATGAACCAGATTTCTTACTTAAAAATATTTTTTCTTTTGCATCAAAATTTGAGATAAGTAAATCTTTTAGTACATCTTTTAGTTCATCTTGAGGGACAGATTTTTTTATTAATTCGCCTAATTTATAATTAGGTCCTTGTGATCCACCAATGCATATATCATAAGCTTCAACGGTTTTTCCTTCTTTGTCTTTAGCTTTTTTACCCGTTAAACCAATTCCTCCCATGTAGGCTTGCCCACAACTATTAGGACACCCTGTCCAATGAATCTTTAACTCGTCTTTTAAATCTAATTCTTTGTCTAATTCATGTGAGATTTTTAAAGCTTGATCTTTTGTATTTGTCAGAGCGAAACCACAATAGGTATTTCCAGTACAAGAAACAGTACCTGCTGCAATAGTTTCTGGTTCTAATGGAAACTTTTGTAAGATAGATTGCCCCTTAAATTCTTCAATTAGATTTGTATCTATACCAGTAACAATAACATTTTGATCTTCAGTAAGTCTTATTTCTTTGTTACCAAAATTATTGCTGATATTCGCTAGATCTTGTAAATCTTCAGCCAAAAGTCGACCTACTGGCACATGAATTCCTGCATAATATTTATTTTCTTGCTTTTGAGGATGAATTCCAAAAAATGACCTTGGTTTATCTGAAAATATTGATCCTGGATCTTCTTTTAATTCTCCATATTGTTTTTCGACAAGATCTCTAAATTTCTCAATCCCAATTTTATCTAAATAAAATCTAAACCTACCTTTAGGTCTTATATTTCTTTCTCCATTATCTCTCCATAGGGATATAATGATTGATGTTAATTCATAAATTTTTTCTTCTTCAACCCAGGCATTTAACGGAACTGCATATTCATTCATTACTGATGAAAGTACACCTCCAACCCAAACACTAAAACCTAAAACATTATTAATTTTTACCGGATGAAAAATCAAATCATTATGTAAAAGAAAATTATCTTTAGAACCTGCTATAGCTGTATTCCATTTTCTTGGAAGATTTGAAAATTCTGAATTTCCTTTGCCTTCATTAGTTAAATGATCTTGCATTTTTGATGTATATTTTCTTGTGTCTATAATTTCTTCTGGGTCAACCCCAGCGATTGGATTGCCAGTAACATTTCTTGGATTATCAAATCCAGATTGAGTTGTTGATATGTTTACTTTGTCTAATCTATTTAATATCTCAGGTAAATCACTAATTAAAACACCTCTAAGTTGTATATTTTGTCTAGTTGTTATATCACAACTTCCATTTTCTCCATATCTAGCAACAATTGATGCAATTACTTTGAGTTGTTCTGAATTAATTATCCCATTAGGTATTCTTAGCCTTAACATGAACTTACCAGGTGTTTTGGGCCTCCAAAACATTCCATACCATTTTAATCTTAATTCTAAATCAGTTTTATCCATTTCCTCCCATCCCATTTCAGCAAACTTCTCTATATCCTTTCCTATTTCAAGTCCATCCTTAGCAGCTTTATTTTTTTCAACTTGATTTAGTTTTTTACCTTCTAGATAGTACTTGGCCATCACAATCCGTAATTAACATTATTAATTAACCGTCAAAAGACAAACTTTGTATGTATCAGTTTTTACCAAATTTTTTTATTCTTTTAGTAACATCCAATACAACGTACATATCTATTTAATTGATTAATTGGTTTTCAAATTTACCCATTTAGTATTGGCGTCCAATTTCTCCGAGGCTTCTAATCGCTCCACTTTTGAGCATTTCCCAAACCTCTTTCATAGCAAAGAGGTCTCTATGAAAAGTACTTTTGAATCTTTTTCTTCCTCTGTATTTAGTGTTTCTTCGATCAACCCCCTCTCCTCGCCTGAAATTATTTGTTCTCGAGTATCTAGAATTTCTCATTATCTCAATTTTAATAAATTAGTTGAAAGTACTAATACATCTTCAGATGTCCATCAAAAGTTGTCTTTGTTACCAAATAGAATTAATTGTGAGCCTCCTCACCATTTACATTTATTAGTTCATGGTTCTCGAGGTGGTGAGATACATCCATCTCTTCTTTCTTTGGTTGACCAATTAAAAAGGCTTAAAAATCGCTCTGTTTCAATAGAGGCTTTAACTGATGAGAATCCAGAACAAATTGACATCGGTAATAGATCAGTATTTTTAGTTCCTCTTTTTTTGTTACCCGGAAGTCATGTTTGTATTGATGTACCAAAAATATTTAAACGTTTGCAAGAAGATGGACAAAATATAAAATTGTTTCCTTTCCTAGGTTCTTTTATACCATGGCTATCCTTAATAGATGATCTGATAACTAGTCAGAGTCCTTTTGTTAAACCTGCATTGATTCATCACCCTGTCTCTTCAGATACTTCAAGCGTTTTTCTTAAGTCCTTAGAAAAATTCCTAAATATTCCTCTTTATTCATGGTCTAGATGGAATCAAGATACTTTGAAAAATGAGAAGAATTATCTTCCTATTCCCTATCTTTTGACGCCTAACAAAAATGTAGAAATTGATAGTAAAGGAGAGCAGCTTAAATCTTTGCTTGAGATTGATATTATTCATGGTGGTCTTGTTAATATTTTGGGTAACTTGCCATGAATACATATCAGTTTGGCACTGTGCATCTTGTCGGAGCAGGTCCTGGTGATCCCGATTTGTTAACAGTTAAAGCGCAAAAACTAATTAGTAAATGTGATGCGCTTGTATACGATTCTTTAGTTCCTGTAGAGCTACTTGAATTAGTTTCTTCAAATTGTCAACTTCATTCAGTAGGTAAGAGGCGTGGTCATCATTCGGTTCCTCAGAGGACAACGAATGATATTTTGTTTGACTTAGCAAAGAGTTATTCTTGTATTGTTAGATTAAAAGGTGGTGATCCATTTTTGTTTGGTAGAGGTGCGGAAGAAGCTTCTTATTTGCATAAAAAAGGGGTTCCAGTACAAGTAGTACCTGGGGTTACATCAGGTATAGCTGCTCCTGCTTATGTTGGGATACCTATTACTCATAGACTTGCTGGATCCTCAGTCACTTTTGTGACTGGACATGAGGGGATTGATAAAAAACGCCCAGCTGTAAATTGGCGGTCTTTAGCGAAATCTAGTGATGGAATCGTTATATATATGGGTGTTCATAATTTAAAATTTATCTCAGCAGAGTTGATTGCTGGTGGTATGCATCCTGAGACTTCTGCGGCAGTTATTGAGCAGGGGACTGTAATTGGTCAACGTTATATTAAGAGCCCTTTGGTAAAGCTTTTTGACCGAGTTCAAGAAGAAAATTTAAGGTCTCCTGCGATTGTTGTAATAGGTTCAGTTGTGGATTTTCAAGTAGAAGCTTGCTCTCCAAAGCCAGCTGAAGTGACATTTCCAATTCCTATATAGATAGTCTATCAGATATTATTTTTAGATTTGTAATAAACTCAGCCAAAATTCTTTGGGGTTAGTTGATATTTTTAATTCTTTTTTGTTTATTTTTTTAATTGGACGACAACTTAAACTATTAATTAAAAACCATTCATCATTATCTTTTGGTGTCGCTTCAATGAGAGCTTCTTTTATTATATTCAAATCAATTCCTCGTTGACGCATTATGCCAGGTAGACAACCACTATTAGATGGGGGAGTCAACCAATTATTTTCTCTTTTTACTAATATATTTGCTGTAGTGGCGCAACATATTTCACCTTGACTATTTAATAATATTGCATCATTAAAGCCTGCATTCTTTGCTTCTATGCGTGCTTGAATCCCTTGGGTATAGGAAAATGTTTTACAATAACTCAATCGGCTAAAAGAATTTCTTCTTTCAGTTTGACTAATTATTGTAGATATAGATTCAAAATTTGGTTGATAAGAATCTATCTCCAACCAAAAACTATGATGGCTTGTCTTGCTGATATCAATTCCACGTTGTTTTGATGCTCCTCGAGTCCAATTAATACGAATTACTCCATTGACCTTATTTAATTGCGATCGGTTAATGCCATCTTCAATGAGTGAAATCAACCATTCTTTTGATGGCGGGGGATTCATTTCTAAAATACTTGCACTTTCTTCCCATCTATTTAAATGCTCATCAAGAAGCTGCGGAACTCCATTCAAAATGAAAATCGTTTCAAAGATTCCATCTGCAAAGTTGAGACCTCGATCATTAATTGGCACTTTTAAATCTTTGAAGACTCCCCAGTGACCATTAATCCAGCCTAATTTTTCGTTCTTATTTTTAGTCATGTTAATGCGTTTAAAAGTGGCATCAATTTCCAATTCATTTCCTCAGCTTCCTTTTGACTATCTGAATCTGCAACAATTCCACATCCAGCGTGAGCACTGATAGAGGATTCTTTAATCATTAAAGATCGGATTAAAATATTGCTATCAAGGCCCCCCTCCCAATTTATATTTAATATTGATCCACAATATGGACCTCTCGCTGTTGGTTCAAGTTCATACAATCTTTTACATGCTCTAAGCTTCGGTGCTCCTGTTACTGAACCTCCTGGCCAGCATGCTTCAAGCAAGTCAACCCAAGTTTTATTTGTATTGAGTCTACCTTTAACTACTGAAGTGAGATGATGAACTTGTGAATAGCTTTCTAAAACTAGTAGATGAGGGACTTTGATTGAACCAGGTTGGCATACTCTTCCAAGATCATTTCTTAGTAGATCTACAATCATTACATTCTCAGCATGATCTTTTGGACTACAAATAAGTTCTGCTGCCCAATCAGCATCCTTTTCTGGATCTCTATCTCTGGGTCTAGTTCCTTTGATTGGTCTCGTTTCCACCTCACCACTGGGTAACGCTTTTAAAAACCTTTCAGGTGAAGTTGATATAATAGCTTCTCCTTTTGCCATTTGATCGCCGATAATTACTCCAGCAAATGGAGCCGGGGAGCATTTTTTAAGTTTTGAATATACGTCTATTGGACGCATAGATTCTGGTAATGGGGCTTGGCATGAGGTGGTTAGATTAGCCTGAAAAATATCACCTTTCGCAATCCATTCTTTGATCTCATCAACTCTTTCAGAATATTCTTGACTTGTTAATTTCCAGTCCCAAGATTCTAGGGGGATACTATTCTTGCGTTCTGTTTGTTTTGTCGTTTCAGAGTGAGCTTTGGAAAGCTTTTGATGAAAAGTACTTTTTAGAAAATTTTCCATAATTGAGATGCGCTTTTCATCTTTGCCTTCTAGCCATAGCTCTCTCTTCTGAAGATCAAATTTTAATATAGGGTCATGAGAGGCTATCCATAAAGTTGCCATAGAACTTGTTTGCCATGGATTTTGTGGCTCTGTCCAAGATGCAGCTTCATAACTCAGCCAACCAGTCCAATGCCCTGGCGGTAATTCGCGTAAAATTTTAAAAGGATTAGAATCGTTTTTTGAAGTTTCCAATCCTCTAGAACAAAACTGTTCTAGAGGATTAATTCCTAAGGTGACCCATCGACCTAAATCACTCCCATCGCCATCAAGCCATATAAATCCTGCATCTCCCCATTCTTGAATCAATTTATAAGCTACTAGCTCAGGTGATTTCCACTGACATAGTATTCGCTTAATGTTATTCACTAGATATTTTGGCTACATAGATCTTCTCGACCTATTTCTTTTAATGCTTTATCTCTAATGCGACAACTATCACATCTACCACATGGTTTACTTTCACCTTGATAGCAACTCCATGTTTTTTCTATAGGAATTTTTAAGCGTAATGCCTCTTTAAAGATTTTTGTTTTTTCCCAAGCTAGTAGTGGAGCCCAGAGTTTTATACCTTTCCCCTCGCGTCCTACTCTGCTGGATAAGTTGGCTAAATCTTGATATGCCTCTAAATAATCTGGTCTACAGTCTGGATATCCAGAATAATCCATTGCATTGATGCCTAATGCTATTCGATTGGCTCCACGAGCTTCTGCAAGACTTAACCCAATAGCAACAAAGATAGTGTTTCTACCTGGAACGTAAGTATTAGGAATAGTATTTTTTTGTATGCCTTTAGTGGGAATTATTTGTGACGTGTCGGTCAAGGAGGACCCACCCCAAGAAGATAAATCAATCTTGATTGTTATGTGATCCTCAAGATTTAAATCTTTTGCTAAATCTGCGGCTGCTTGTAACTCCTTAAGATGTCGTTGGCCATAATCAAAGGATAATCCAATCACTTTTTGCCCAGCTTCCATAGCTATACATGCAGCTGTAGCTGAATCAATTCCTCCGGAAAGTAATGCAATTGTTGTCTGTTCAATCATTATTTTTTTTAAATCTAATGAAGCAAAATCTTAATTATCTAGATGGTTAGAGTACACCTAGCCATTTGTGAGTTTGCATACTTAATCTCCAATCAGGATTGTTTTTTACATACTTGATTGCGAGTGTTTGTCCTTCTTCATTTTCCCATCCTGCTTGTAAAAATAATTGAGGTTTAACCTTTCCATTGTTTTTTATTAAATCAGCCATTTTTTTAGCAAAAAGTAAATCTTCAGCGTTCTGTATGACAACTTTTAATTCTTGGCAAGATAACAGATTATCAAGGCGTGGAGGAGAATGCCGTTTAGGAGATAATGTTATCCAATCTGGGTTGCCACTTAGTGCATCTACACCGCTTGTTTCGAGATGAATTGGAATAGATTTTTTCTCTAGATTGAGTGTAGATTTTCTAATTTCTCTGCATAGATGATCTAAATTATGATGTAATGGCTCACCTCCAGTGATTACAACAAAAGCTGCACCTTCTGTTTGCGCTTTGGCTGTGCTAATTGATAAATCTATCAAAGTTTGTTGTGGATGAAGTTCGGAATTCCATGAATTTTTCGTATCACACCAAGGACATCCAACTTTGCAACTAGCTAATCTAATGAAGTAAGCGCTTCTACCAGCATGTTCTCCTTCTCCTTGTAGAGAATGAAAACATTCCACTACTGGTAGAGATGGTTCCATTTATTGCTGTTCTAGAGATTTTTTTTCAATAATTTTTGATTGTGGATTGAATGCTTCACTTGGTGAGGATGGGACGCGTAATTGTGCAGCTTGAATCAAGCCACTAAATAAAGGGTGTGGTTTCCCTGGCCTAGAGAGAAATTCTGGATGATATTGACATGCAATAAAAAATGGATGATTTTTTAATTCTATTAGCTCTACCAATCGACCATCAGGTGAAGTACCACTAATTACATAACCAGATTCCATTAGGAGAGTCCTATATGAATTATTGAACTCATAACGATGTCTATGCCTTTCGTAAACAACTTCTTCGTTGTATAAACTTTGCCCGGTTGTGTTGGCTTGAAGTCTACAAGGATATACTCCTAATCTCATGGTTCCTCCTAGATCAACTACGTCTTGTTGTTCTGGGAGCAAGTGAATTACAGGGTGTTTTGAATTTGGATCTAGTTCGGCACTAGATGCATCTACTAAACCAGCTAAATTGCGAGCCCATTCAATGACAGCACATTGCATACCTAAGCAAAGTCCAAGGAAAGGAACCCTTTGCTCCCTTGCCCATCTGATAGCTGCTATTTTCCCATTTACGCCACGATTACCAAAACCTCCTGGAACGACAATTGCATCCATTCCTTGAAGTAGTTTTTCTGCTCCCTCTGATTCAATGTTCTCCGCATTGATCCAATGAAGATCTAACGATGCATCTTGGGAAATGCACGCATGACGTAATGCTTCGACTACTGATAAGTAGGCATCATTTAATTGTACATATTTGCCAACTAATGCAACTTTGACAGAAGGGCCTGGATTGCGCAATTTATGGACTAATCTTTCCCAGTCTTTTAAATCACTTTCATGATCATTTAGATCCAAGCAATCTAATACCTCCTTGCAAAGTCCTTCATCTTTGAGTGCTAAAGGTACTGAGTAAATACTGTCAGCATCCAGGGATGCTATGACCGCATCAGAGTTAACTCCACAAAAACCTCCTATTTTATTTTTTAAATCATCATTAATTGGCCTATCACTGCGACAAACTAAAATATCTGGCTGAATCCCGATAGAACGTAATTCTTTTACAGAGTGCTGTGTTGGCTTGGTTTTAATTTCACCAGATGTACCTATGTAAGGTAATAATGTGACGTGAACATAAACAACATCGTTTCTATTTACATCACCTTTAAATTCTCTTATTGCTTCCAGAAAAGGTAGAGATTCAATATCTCCAACTGTTCCTCCAATTTCTGATATCACTACATCTGCACCACTGTTGTCTGCTACACGTTTAATTCTTTCGCGAATTTCACGAGTGATGTGGGGGATAACTTGAACTGTTCTTCCGTCATAGTCACCTCTCCTTTCTTTATTAATAACAGCTTGATAAATGGAACCTGTCGTGACACTGTTAAGTCGTGACATTGCAGTATCTGTAAAGCGTTCATAATGCCCAAGGTCTAAATCAGTTTCAGCCCCGTCTTCAGTTACAAAAACCTCTCCATGTTGAAAAGGACTCATCGTCCCAGGATCAACATTTAAATATGGGTCAAGCTTCAAAATCGAAACACTGTACCCTTTTGACTTCAGTAGTCTGCCAAGACTTGCGGCAACAATTCCTTTGCCAATGCTTGAAACTACACCACCAGTGACGAAAACAAATTTTGCCATTTACTTTTCAATCATTCTTTAAGCTACCTTGATCCAGCTAAACGCCAAGAAATTTACATATTTTCTCTTTAGGATAGTGTTTTTGTCGCTAATTTCTATCAATTCAATCAGGCTCGATCCAAGTCGAGGCTATATGGAGGTCTTCTAATTGTTTATTTTCTACGTTTGCAGGGGCTTTAGCCATGGAACAACGAGCTTGTTGTGTTTTTGGAAAAGCAATAGTATCTCTAATTGAATCTTCATTGGCTAAAAGCATAACTATTCTGTCAAGTCCAAATGCAATCCCACCATGTGGAGGAGCACCCATTGAAAGTGCATCAATTAAAAAACCGAATTGCTCTTCTGCCTCATTCTTAGATAGACCAATGACTTCAAATACAGTTTTTTGAAGTTCTGAGTTGTGAATTCTTAAAGATCCTCCACCAATTTCTAGGCCATTTAGCACTAGATCATACGCTTGAGCATTTGACTTGGGTAATTTGTCTTTCCATAAGTTTTCTGATTCACCAATATCTTCAGGCTTCGGAGCACAGAAGGGATGATGAATTGCTTCAAGACGATTTTCATCAGAATTTAATTCAAACATAGGAAAATCAGTGACCCAAAGAAAATTCCATTGTGCTTTTAGTCTGTTGTCTGAGATGATTTTTAGATCTTGAGCAATAAATTGACGCACTCTATCTAAGGTTCTATTAACAATATTTGTAGTTCCTGCACCAAAAAGTATTAGATCACCAGGTTTCGCGTTCGTTTTTGATAGTAGTTCTTTTATTTGTGAGGTAGTTAAATTATTTTTGATGGCTCCTATAGTATCGACTTCTTCATTATCTCGAACTCTAATAAACGCTAGTCCGCCAGCACCAGCCTTTTGGGCTTCGCTAAAAATATCTCCACCAGGTTTTATTCGGACATTACTAATTAAATTATTTCCATCCTCAATGGTGATGCATTTTATGCATCCACCAGAAGAAATAGCATTTGAAAAAACTTTAAATCCACTTTTGGAAAATAAATCACTTGTGTTAACGAGTTCCATCCCATATCGAGTATCAGGTCTGTCAGTCCCAAATCGATCCATAGCTTCTTGCCAAGTCATTCTTGGGAATGGAGTTGGGAGATCAATCCCTTTAATTTTTTTCCATATGTTGACAATTAATTTCTCATTTAATTCAATTATTTCCTTTTCCTCCATAAAACTCATTTCAATATCTAATTGAGTAAATTCTGGTTGTCTGTCTGCTCGTAAATCTTCGTCTCGAAAACATCGTGCAACTTGGTAGTAACGCTCAACGCCACCAACCATCAATAATTGTTTGAATAATTGTGGTGATTGCGGCAATGCAAAAAATTCGCCACCACATACACGTGAGGGTACTAAATAATCTCTTGCTCCTTCAGGAGTTGATCTAGTCAGAACAGGTGTTTCAACTTCTATAAATCCTTCCTTTTCAAGAAAACTTCTAGCTGCTTTGACTGTGTTATGTCTCAAGCGAAGATTATTATTCATTCTTTCTCTTCTGAGATCCAAATATCTATGTCTTAGCCTGATTTCTTCTTTAACACTCTCATCATCATGAATAGAAACTGAGAAAGGGAGTGAACTAGTAACAGCATTGAGGATTTTGATATTTTTAGCTAAGACTTCTATTTCACCGGTTGGGATTTTTGTATTAATAGCTTCTTCAGGTCTTGCTCTGATCAATCCATTGATTTGAAGAACAGTCTCATTTCTTAGACTTTCAGCGATGCTAAAAAGATTCGGACCTTGATCTGGATCAACTGTTATTTGAATTGTTCCAGAGCGATCTCTGAGATCAATAAAAATTACTCCGCCATGATCCCTCCTGCGATCAACCCAACCACATAGTTGAACATCTGCGCCAATTGCGGAAGCTCGCAGTTCTCCACAAGTCTTATTGCGCATGAAATTCTCAATCATCATGAGTAATGAGTTTCCCACAAAGACCGGCTTTTATGCACAACAGAGTTTTTACTTGCTCAAAAACCTTTTCTGTAGAAAGGTCTTTTTACGATGATTGCAGGATGTTTTTTTCCTCTAATTTCTACTTCTAATTGAGTATTTATTTTTGCAATTTCGCTAGGTACATAAGCAAGAGCTATAGGTTCTTTCAATGTTGGAGACCAAGTTCCGCTAGTTACTTGCCCAACAGTTTCGTTGTTATGTAAAACTCGGTATCCTTTTCTTGCAATTCCTTTATCAAGCACCTTCATACCAACAAGTTTTTTTCGGGTTCCATCTTCAACCTGTTTTTCTAGAGCTTTCCTACCTATAAAATCATGAGGCATTTCTAAATGAACTAACCAACCCAAGCCAGCTTCAAAGGGAGTTGTATCTAGGTTGATATCGTTGCCATATAAATGCATAGAAGCTTCTAATCGCAGTGTATCTCTTGCTCCAAGCCCGCATGGAGTAACTCCCGATGCAATTAGGCTTTTCCAGATTGACTTGGCTGTTTCTGGCGATGATAAAAATTCGAAACCTTCCTCTCCTGTATAACCAGTGCGTGCAATAAAAATTGATTCTTGTGAGTTAATTATATTTGGATTAGAAGTAATAGTTTTGTGACCAAAACGTGGCAAATTCGATAAAGGCTCTTGAAGAATTTTCTCAAATGTACGAATTGATTCTGGACCTTGGATGGCAATCAATGCTCCTTCGGGCATGAATTCAGATATTGTGATTTCTTGTTTTGAAAGATTTAAATTTAACCATTCAATGTCTGATTCTTTTCTTGCGGCATTAATAACTAGAAGTATGCTCTCTTCATTTGTGTCTAAAATTCCTTGATCATAAATGATTAGATCGTCTTGAATACCTCCATTGTCTTTTAAAAAAACTGTATAACATGCTTCACCGGGCCCTATTCGAAAAACGTCTGAAGGCACCAAATTTTGTATCGCGCTCTTGATATTTTTACCTTTTAATTGCACAACGCCCATGTGAGATATGTCGAACATCCCAACGTTTTGTCTTACTGCATTGTGCTCTTCTATTAACCCTGCAAAGCTTACAGGCATTTCCCAGTTTGCAAAAGGGATCATTTTCCCTCCTAATTCTTTGAGTTCTTTATGAAGAGGAGTTTGCAGTAATTTCATTTTTTGCTGAAGGTATATAGAAATTCACTAGTAATAAGGTGAATCTATAAGAATTACTCAAACTAAATTTAATGCTTTGTGGCTCGATCCGGAAAGTTTTACTAATCTATGAGTCTTGGTCGATGAAGAGATGACTTCAAAAAGATGTTGTAGAAGCTGTAATCAATGTGACTCTACTCATTTTGATAAATTCTCATGGTGCAAACTTAGAAAAATAAAAATACATTCTGAAATTTCTTCACTTGTTTCTTGTTATCACTGGATAAAAAAGGAACCTATCTTACCAAAGATTTCTGAAAAATTTGTTCATCAACAACTCGATTTTCGAAAGGTATTAGTATCAAAAGAGAATGTAAATTGAATTTGATAAAATTATTTATTTAGTAACATAATTAATGAACGTATCACCTTTGCAGCAAGAATAGTACTTATACCTGAATTATCTAATTTTGGAGATAGTTCGACTACATCAGCACCAATTAAGTTGTGAGATTTAAGAACTTCTACGATTGCTGCAAAATCTCCCCAAAAATAACCTCCAGGTTCAGGAGTTCCTGTACCTGGCATTATAGATGGATCAAACCAATCTAAATCAAAAGTTAAATAGATTGGTTTTCCTTTGAAATTTTTTAGAGCTTTATCTAAATATTTTGCATTATCTCCATAAGTATGTTTAATTAATCTTTTAGTATTATTCATTTCAAGAAATTCCGATTTTGTCCCACTTCTTATTCCTATTTGAAAGATATTTTTGCTAGGTAGTATTTCTAAACATCTTTTCATAGTACAAGCATGACTAAATTTACTACCTAACCATTCATCTCTAAGGTCTGCGTGAGCATCTAATTGAATCATAATTAATTCAGGATAATTGGTAATTATTGATTTAAGAATTCCAGTTGTTATTGAATGTTCTCCACCAATAATAAGAGGCTTTAAATTGTTTTTAAGTAAAATATCGATCGCGTCTTTTACGTAATCAATTGTTAATTTTGCATCTCCAAGGGGAATATCTAATGAACCTAAATCAGCAAATTTTATATCTTCTAAATCTAAATTTAATTGCGGACAATATGTTTCAATTCCATAGCTATCTTCCCTAACAGCAGAAGGACCGAATCTCGCGCCAGGTCTAAAGCAACAAGTTCCATCATAAGGAACTCCTAACAGCGATACTTTGCATTGATCGATGCTTCTTTGTCCTCCCATAAATATTGCACCATCGTTATTAAATATTGATAGATCCTTGAGGTTGGATTTGCTCATGTTTTTGCTAGCTCTCTTTCTATGAATGCAGGAATAATATTAAATGCACCTTGTTGCCATCGCTCACTCCAAATCTGACAATTTTTAGAGATTTCATTCACGCGACTTTTTTTTGGATTCATGTATTTGGGCTTCCCCATAGATGCAAATGTCCAGCTCCATAAACCACTTGGGTAAATGGATACAGATCCATACATTGGATCTGCGTAGTCAAAAATTTCACGCAGAACTTTGACAATATTTATATGAATTTGCCGGAAAGATTCTGGTGATTCACTTTGAGTTGCTAAAACTCCTCCTCGTTTCAATATTCGCTTGCAATCTGTAAGAAACGAATTGCTGAATAATTCTTTGGAGGGTCCAATAGGATCTGCGCCATCAATAATAATTACATCATATGAATTTTCTTTTGCATTTTTTACCCAATCAATTCCATTCTTGATTTGTAAATGCAATCTTGAGTCAGACCATGCATTTCCTCCGATAGTAGGTAAATACTTTTTACTTAATTCAATCACTCTTAGATCGATTTCAACTAGATCGATAGACTTAACCTCTTTATATTTTAAACATTCTCTTGCACTACCCCCATCACCTCCTCCAATAATTAAAATATTATCTATTTGCGTAGAACAGGATAAGGCAGGATGAATAAGACATTCGTGATAACATTTTTCAGACTTTTCTGCCGTCATCCAACAATCATCAAGTAATAGTGCTTTTCCATATCTCTTGCTTTCAAAGATGGTAATTTTTTGAAAAGGACTAGTCTCTTCTAGTATTAAGTTTCCAAGCAGTCCATATCTAACTCCTTGATGATACTCGTCAAGCCAATCTGACCTTGTCCTTAGTCTTTGATTCATAATTATAATATTAATGCTTGAGATTAATCTTTGCTAATTCCCAGAATTTCTCTAAATTCTTTTTTGATTGGGAATGTAATTCGCCCTCTATATTTTCTTCTATATAATTTAATCGTTCTAGGAATCTTTTATTAGTTTTTGCTAATCCTTCTTCTATCGATATTTTATGCCATCTTGCAATATTGATCAATGTAAATAATACATCTCCTATTTCAGCTTCTGCTTTGGAGTACTGATCCGCTTTTAATGCATCTTTTAATTCTTCTAATTCTTCATACAATTTTTCCCAAATCTGATCACTTTTTTCCCATTCGAAGCCGTTCTTTGAAGCTTTTTTAGAGATAATTAGTGCTGCTTTCGTTGAGGGTTGAGGTCGTATCTTTAATTTTAATCGGTCACTAATTGGAGTTTTTGAGTTATTTAATGGTCTCTCTTGATTCTTGATTTTTTCCCATGAGTATTCCACTTCTTTTATACTTACTGTTGCTTTTTTTTGAAATACATGTGGATGCCTGCGAATTAGCTTTTCAGTGATTATTTCAATGATATCTCCCATATCAAATAAGTTTTTTTCTTTTGCTATTTGAGCATGCAAAATTATTTGTAATAAGAGATCTCCAAGCTCTTCTTTTAATTCGTTAGGATTGTCTTCTCGTATTGCGTGAGCAACTTCATAGGCTTCCTCTAAAACATATGGGATCAACGAAAGATGAGTTTGCTTGAGATCCCAAGGACAACCTTTGATTGGATCTCGTAGGTCTGAAACTACTTCAAGGAGTTTATTGATTTTTTTGTCTAAATTTATTTGGTTTGTGTTTGTCATTTTTAGTTGTCCTGATAGAGCTGTAACGAAGCTCATAAACCGATTTTTTTTGAATCGTTGATCTAATTATGATTAATTCTCAACAACAGAGCAGCCTGAGGTATAAAGTACATGAATTAGTCGAAGGACTAAAAGTTGTATGGGCGATTAGCTCAGCGGTAGAGCGCCTGCCTTACAAGCAGGATGTCCCTGGTTCGAACCCTGGATCGCCCATCTAGATTATTCTTTAATTTATGCAAAATGGTCCTGGATTAACAATTTCAGCAACAGCAGTAGCAGAGTTAAATAGGCAAGCTGCTTTTACTGGAACACCAGGAGTTATGCATATTGATCTACTGGATGATAAGTGTGGAGAAGGATGGAAATTTATAAGAATTAGGCCAGGAAAAAATGATGGTGTTCCCCTCGCTAGAGCTGATGGGATGACTTTGTATGCTCGCCAAGATCAAGTTCTATTTTTTCAAGGTCTAAAGTTGAATTATTTTGGTGATTTAAGTGGAGGTGGATTTCTAATTAGCACGCCAAAAGGGGCAGAAGCTTCTCCATGTGGATCAGGCTTTAGAAAACTTTCAAAAGCTCAATAACTTCTTAAAACAATTAGAGAATTGAATTTATTCTTCTGGAAACAAGATGGAAGAGAGTTCATCAGAATCAACTTCATAGACGCGAGCTAAACTTGTCTCAATTGCGCTAGTTACTTCGCCCGGTAAGAATCTCATAGCATTTAAAGCATCATCCGATATTTCTTCTGTAAGTAACTTTTCCTTACTATTTAATTTTTCATCGTTGATTACAGCAATTACCCAGCTTTGATATGCGTAGACAAGATCGGAGAACTCAAGTTCAGGGTCGTTCAGATCCATGACAAATAAACAGATAATGAACAATAAACACTAGTTTGGCTGTAGTTGGAGAAAATGTCTTCTATGGAACAAATATCTCGCACTTGTATTCAAGCAAAAGCATTTGAATTTGCATTGATGGAATTAATTTATAGTAAGCGAGATAGCTTTCATCCACTGTGGAGTGTGGATAGCTGGGTTAAATTTTTAATCTGGTTAAGTTTAAATTGTGGGCTTTCTGGAGACAAAGAAAGCCTGGAATTGTTTGCGCAAGCTATGGGTTCTCCCTTAACAAGTCGAATGAGAAAAATATTTTTTGAAAGAGCTCTAGAAGACTTGTCATTACATGTGATGGCTGACCCTGCAGAAGCGCAAGTTTTGATAATGCCCATAACTATAGACAAGGAGATTGATGATAACGATATAGTTCAAGCCTTACAAACGATTGGTTTAAGTGAAAAGGTTTTTTTATCTTCGGCTGCATGGGAAAGGCATGACTCAATAGTTTCGATTCCTTGGAACGTGAAAAATGACATTTGAATTTATGAAAAGCAAGAATGATGTAAAACTTTTGTCGGGAATGAGTAAATTAAATTAAACACATTTTTTTTCTGTGATCGAGCGGGCAAAAACTACAAATTTATCTGAAGCCTCAGGGCTTCCTAAAACATATGATCCAGTTGGTACTGAAAATCGCTGGCAGAAAGCTTGGGAAGAAAAAGGAGCTTTTAAACCTGATCCATCAGCCCCTGGAGATCCATTCTCTGTAGTTATTCCTCCGCCAAATGTCACAGGTAGTCTGCATATGGGGCATGCTTTTAATACTGCCTTAATCGATACAGTTGTTAGGTATAAGAGATTAAAAGGAAATAATGTCCTTTGTCTTCCAGGAACAGACCATGCTTCCATTGCAGTTCAAACTATTCTAGAGAGACAACTAAAGAAAGAAGGCAAAAATCGTCGTGATCTTGGTAGAGCTTCCTTCTTGGAAAAAGCTTGGGAGTGGAAAGAAAAAAGTGGTGGAAGAATTGTTGATCAATTAAAGCGTTTAGGATATTCCGTAGACTGGAGTAGAGAGAGATTTACATTGGATGAGGGCCTGAGTAAAGCTGTTTCCGAGGCATTTGTTCGTTTATATGAAAAAGGATTGATATATAGAGGAGAATATTTAGTGAATTGGTGCCCTGCCTCTGGTTCGGCTGTGAGTGATTTAGAAGTTGAAATGAAAGAAGTAGATGGACATCTATGGCATTTTCGATATCCGTTAGTCACATCATCTGCATCAAGTGAGAAACAAATTAGTTACTTAGAAGTAGCGACTACTCGCCCTGAGACGATGCTTGGTGATGTCGCAGTTGCTGTGAATCCATCAGATGTAAGGTATAAAGATCTCATAGGGGAGCAACTGACTTTGCCTCTGGTTGGCAGAACTATTCCCATTATCGGAGACCCTCATGTAGATAAAGATTTTGGAACTGGATGTGTCAAAGTTACGCCAGCTCATGATCCTAATGATTTTGAGATAGGTCAGAGACATGACTTACCTCAAATAACAGTCATGACTAAAAAAGGAACTATGAATCACAATGCAGGTCAATTTGAAGGCTTGGATCGTTTTGAAGCTCGTGAAGCTGTTATTGATTCTCTAAAGGAGATTGGTCTCTTAACCAAAATAGAAGCTTACAAACATAGTGTCCCTTTCTCTGACAGAGGGAAAGTACCAGTAGAGCCATTGTTGTCAACTCAGTGGTTTGTCAAAATGGATCCTTTAGCAAAAAGTTGTTCTGAATTTTTTGAGAAAGGACAACCTAAATTTATTCCTAATAGATGGTCAAAAGTTTATCGAGATTGGTTAACTGATATCAGAGATTGGTGTATTAGTAGACAATTATGGTGGGGACATCGCATTCCGGCTTGGTTTGTGATTAGTCAAACAGATAATAAAGTTGTTAATGAAACACCGTATATTGTCGCTAGAACAGAAGATGAAGCTAAGAAATTAGCACGTGAACAATATGGAGATTCAGTCAAAATTGAGCAAGATGAAGATGTTTTAGATACATGGTTCTCTAGCGGATTATGGCCTTTCTCAACATTAGGTTGGCCTGATGAAACTCATCCTGATTTTCAACGTTGGTATCCCACTAATACACTGGTTACTGGATTTGACATTATTTTCTTTTGGGTAGCAAGAATGACAATGATGGCTGGAGTCTTTACGGAGAGGATGCCATTTTCTGACGTTTATATTCATGGACTTGTAAGAGATGAGCAGAATCGAAAGATGAGTAAGAGTGCAGGAAATGGTATTGATCCTTTATTACTAATAGAAAGATATGGAACAGATGCTTTGAGGTTTGCTCTTGTTCGTGAAGTTGCCGGCGCTGGACAAGATATACGTCTTGACTTTGATCGTAAAAATCAAACTTCAGCAACGGTTGAGGCCTCTAGAAATTTTGCTAATAAGCTTTGGAACGCAACTAGATTTGCTCTTATCAATCTTGAGGGTCAAGATTTTGAAAATTTGGAGAAATATGATTTATCGAAGTTGCAATTATCAGATAAGTGGATTTTATCAAGACTTGCTCGAGTCAATCGTGAGACTGTTAATCGATATGAAAATTATGCTTTAGGAGAGGCAGCTAAGGGATTATATGAATTTGCTTGGAATGATTTGTGTGATTGGTATTTAGAACTAATCAAACGTCGATTGAATACCTCAGAAAATTTTTCTCCTGATGAATTATTAGATCAAAAAATAGCGAAAAGTATCTTGTACAAAGTTTTAAGTGATCTTATGATTATGCTTCATCCTCTAATGCCTCATTTAACAGAGGAGCTTTGGCATGGATTAACTGGTTTGGCTGAGGATCAATTTCTAGCTTTGCAGCCTTGGCCAAAATTAAATGAACAAGACTTGGATATTGATTTAGAGAGTTCTTTCTCTGATTTATTTGCATCTATCAGATTGATTCGCAATCTACGAGCAGTTGCTGGGTTGAAACCCTCTCAAAAAGTTCCTGTCATGTTGGTCTCTGGCAAGGAAGTCTTGCAAAATACTCTAAAAACATCAATCAATGATATTGCTGTTTTGACTAAGGCTAAGGAAGTCCAAATATTATCTCCAGAGGAAGCAAAATCATTACCTTCTATGAAAGCTTTAGCCGGTGTAAGTGGAGAGCTAGAAGTGGTTCTTCCTATTGAAGGATTGATAGATATAGCTTCTTTACGATCAAGGCTTGAAAAAGATTTAAATAAAGCACAAAAGGAAATAGAAAGTCTCTCTGGACGTCTAGCAAATAAGAATTTTGTTGATAAAGCTCCTAAAGAGGTTGTTGAGGAATGCAGAGCAAACTTAACGGAGTCAGAAGCGCAAGTCCGTCTAGTCAAAGAGCGTCTAATGGGATTGGATTGAACTCTCTAAACTATGTCTAACAACTTAGAAACTCTGGTTAATAATTTCATTCCTTTTTTAAGTAGCTCTTTTGGAATTTTGATTTTTGCTTTGGTGTATGTTTTTTGGGTGTCTTGTTTATTGCCAGGCTCATGGCTTTCCATGTTGTCTGGCTTTCTTTATGGCACCTGGCTTGGAAGTTCGGTGGTTTTTGTGGGAGCTTTTATTGGAGCTCATCTAACTTTTTATTTAGGGAGAACTTTTTTAAAAGAATGGGCTCGAAAAAAGGTCTCCAATTCTCCAAAAGTTCAAATAATGGAGAAAGCTGTTAAACGTGAGGGTCTCAAAGTCATTCTTCTCACAAGACTTTCTCCTCTTTTTCCATTTGGCTTACTTAATTTTACATATGGCTTGAGTGAGGTAAAAGTTCGTGATTTTACTCTTGGAATGATTGGTATATTACCTGGCACAATTTTGTATTGCAGCCTAGGTTCCTTAGCACTCAAAGTTTCAAATTTTGGTGAAGTACTCTCAGGAAGGTCTGAAACTAGTTCATTTATTTGGAGCTTGATTAGTATCTTATCGACTATTTTAGTTGTTATTTTAGTTTTACGTTCAACAAGAAAACTTAATCAGGATTCTTAATCACTAGATTATTCATCAGCTTTTAAATTCCAATCTTCAATCGCTGCAAATACGACAAACCAATAAAGTCTTATGCGATTAAATATACCTTTTTTAGAAGCAAGCATTTCATATTTTGCGCGTCCACACTCTGTTTTGATTAAAGAAAATATTGGATTCTTATCCATTTTTAAATTCTATTCATTTTTTCAATAATAGCTTAAATTCAGTTTCGTTAATTATTTTTACTCCAAGCTCTTCTGCTTTTTTTAATTTACCCCCCGCTTTTTCTCCTGATAATAAGAAATCAGTTTTTTTACTAATTGAAGAGCTGACTTTTCCACCAGCACTTTCTATTAATTCTTTTGCTTCCTCTCTTGTAAGGGAATCTAAAGTTCCTGTTAAGACAAAAACTTTGCCATGAAAAATATTGGATTGGTTTGAATTGTCGTTTGATTCTAAATTTTCTTTTAGAGAAAATCCAATTGCTTTTAATTCTTTAATTAAGATTTGGTTATTAGAATCATCAAACCACTTAATTATTGCATCTTTCATCTCATTTCCGAATCCATAAATATTGGATATATTTTCAGGTGCCTCCTTAGCAATAGTATTAAGTTCCTCGATACTATGAAAATTTTTTGCAAGAGATTTAGCATTCGCTTCTCCTATGTGAGGTATCCCTAAACCGTAGAGCTGTTTGTGCCAATTTGTGTTTTTAGATTCGTTAATTTCTATTAGTAAATTCTTTGCAGATTTTTCACCAAATCTTTCAAGTTTTAAAAGAGAATCGATTTCAAGTTTGTATAAATCTGCGATTGACTGTACATATCCTTCATTGACTAATTGATTAATAATCTTTTCACCTAATCCTTCTATTTTCATCGATCCTTTACTGACCCAATGACGCAAATGACCTTTTAATTTTGCTGGGCATCTAGAATTAACACATTTCGTTATTGCTTCGTTCTCTTCTTGAATTAACTTGGAATCACATGTTGGACAGTTTTGAGGAAACTTTACTAATTTTGCATCAACTGTTCTAAATTCTTTTATAACTCTAATAACTTCAGGAATAATTTCTCCAGCTTTTCGCACAATTATGGTGTCATCATAATGAAGATCTAAAGATGCAAGTCTGTTTGCATTATGAAGTGTTGCACGATTCACTGATGTTCCTGCAAGCTCTATCGATTCAAATTCTGCTACAGGAGTAATAGCACCAGAACGACCTACTTGGAAAATTAATTTTTTTAACTTAGTCGCTTTCTCTTCTGCTGGATATTTGACAGCTATGGCCCATCTTGGAGCTTTATTTGTTGCTCCTAGGAGATTTTGTATCTCAAATTTATTTATTTTTACTACTATGCCATCAGTTGCATAAGCTAAAGAATCTTTTTCGATTTCCCAATACTTGTAATAGCTATTTGCTTCAGTTAAGTTTTTTTTTGTTGCATATGTAGTATTAACTTTAAAACCAATATTTTTTAAAAACTTAAGTGATTCAGATTGAGAATTTGGTTTTTTAAAATTGCTATCGGTTGGCTTCCAATTTTCTGGTAAATAAAGACTATATGCGAAGAAGTCAAGTTTTCTAGATGCAACTATTTTGGGATCTAATTGTCTTAATGTTCCTGCACAAGAGTTTCTAGGATTTGCAAAGAGTGGTCGATCAGTGCTTTTTCTCTCATTATTGAGTTTGTTAAATATATTATTGGGCATGAAAGCTTCGCCTCTAATTTCAATCCAAGAGGGTGGATTTTTTAATAATAAACGTAAAGGAATTGTAGAAATTGTTCTGATATTAGTAGTGATATCTTCTCCAATTGTTCCATCTCCACGGGTTGATGCTCTAGTTAAAATTCCATTTTCATATCTTAATGAAATAGCATTTCCATCAATTTTTAATTCACATATCAGTTCTGGATTATTAACCTCTTTGATATTTTTATTTCCTGAACATATTAATTTGCTGATCCTTGCATACCATGCTTCTAATTCATTTATATTAAAAGCATTATCTAGACTTAAAAGAGGAATATTATGCTCAACATTTTTGAATCCTTTAGAAGGAATACCTCCTACTCTTTGAGATGGACTATCAGCTGTAATTAAAGAAGGATTTATATTTTCAATTTCAATTAATTCTCGATATAATTGATCATAAACAGCATCGTCTATCTCTGGTGAATCTAATATATAATAAGAGTAATTTGCTTTGTTGAGTAAAGCTCTTAGCTCTTTAGCACGTTCAGAATATTGATTGAGTTTTGATTTCACTTATAACATTTTTTCATTAAGTATTGGCTTTAGCAATGCGATCGATTTGCCAATTTTCTTCAATTTTAATAAAAGTAAAGTCAAGTGGCATTTCGTTTTTCTTGTCTTCTGATTTCAAGTTCAGAGTTAGCATTATTTGATTATCTTCTATTCTTGGACGTCCTGACTTTAAATTTCTATATCTATTCAACTGTAAGCTACCCAAAAATTTGATGAAATCTTGTCTATTCACATGTTGTTTATAAGCTTTAGTGGTAAGTCTATATGCACCATCAATGCGACCGGCAGCAATTTGATCAAAAAATCTTTTTACTAGAGGATTTATGCCTCTTGCACTGATTACAAGTTTAATTGCATTAAAGGTCCAAAACAGGAGCAGTGCACCAACCCCTACCAAAAGAGCTTTTAATCCGATTGCTTTGATTAGAGCACTATCCATGTTTGTAATTCCTTTTGAGTAGAGATTCTGACTTATAGCTATGAGATTAGCTTGTTTGTTTTCGATAGTCAGACAGAATGTTATCGGAATAATAAAGCTAATGAGTTCTTTGCATCAATGTCTTTAATACCTCTGTTGCCATTATTTCTTAAATTAAACAGAGAATATTTTCAGAACTCTTTCTTTGAGGAAGGAGTCCCTAGAGTTTCTATTCGGTGGAGTGATGGTCGGATGCGAACAACAGCAGGGATTTATCGACGTAAAACTAATTTTTTTGGAGTAAAAGATAGTGAAATAATTTTATCTAAACCAGTCTTAGAGAATCTTCCCGAGAAGGCATTGATGAGTACTCTGTGCCACGAAATGATTCATGCTTGGATAGATCTTGTGTTAAAAGTTGAAGAGGTACATGGGCCTAATTTCCATAGGCGCATGTCTGAGATCAATTCCTCACAAACCGATTTCCAGGTCACAGTTCGACATTCTTTTCCAGTATCCAAAAAAACTCCTAAATGGCTAGCAACTTGTCCTTCATGTAAAAAAAGTTTTTGTTACCGTCGCATGATGAAAGGAGCAGCTTGTCGAAGTTGTTGTAATAATTTGTTTGGGGGTCGATGGAATGCAAAATGCTTACTGGTATATCAACCTTTTTCTGTTGTTAAATAAATAATTTTTTTTCTTCATTAGAGTTTTTTTAAAGTTTTGGAATTTTCCTTATTAATGTTTTTCATTATTTGGTTTGAAAGCGTTAAATTTAAAAGATGAGCTCTTATAAAAATCGTAATCAAATTCGTCAGCGATCTCGAGATCAACTTGATCGCAGAATGGATAAATGGATAGAAACTGGGAAACAAGTTGTTGATGGAGTTGCAGGTAATCGTCCTGGTCAAAATAGGGGAAGGTGGCAAGATAAAACGACTGCTCCAAATTTCAAAAAAGTTGGACGTTGGATGGAAGAAAAAATAGATTGGTTTTTTGAGGATGATGACGAATGGTTGAACAATGAAGACTTAGAGGATGATCTTTCTAATGAAAGTATAATTAATACAAAAAGACCTTTAGGTGCTATTTCACTAAGAGCGCCTAAAGCCTTGCCTCCTCATATTGATCAAAAAAGAAATAATCAATATGAAATTGATGAATGGCCTGATGATCAATCTTTTAGGTTAAATAAGTGGCAAAGAAAAGATAATGTGCTGAACCAAGATGAACAGGATGCAAATCAGTCATTTCAAAGTGAACGATCATCAAGAAGGAGGAATATTCCAAGGTCTAGTAGAAGAAAATACTAGTTTTTCAAAAAGCCTTTCTTGGTATTGGCCCTAACCATTTTTCTAGCTGTGGGCTGAAAACTTCTCGTATAACAGTAAGTTCTTTTTGTTGACGAAAAAATCGATAATGCCTGCTCCAGAAAGGTCCTTCTTCTTGAAATTCCAATTGAAGCCAATTCGCATTTACTAATGCCAATCCGTCTACCTCTCTAAACAGCTCTGATCGTCCTTGAGTAAGACTTTTCCAGATTGGCTGACTCTTGTTTTGTAGATGTTTTTCAGCTTCTTGATAATTCCACCAACTTTCAGCCCATGCCAAGGTTATGCCTCCACATGTAAGCCAAACTTGTCTTCTTAACAAAGGTGGCTCTAGTTCATTGACTTCTTCTGGGACTCCATTTTTAGTATTACTGTCCATAGCCATAGATATAACTTTTATAGCTACTTCGTGACCTGTTAATAACTTAAGATGTCTTGTTGGACTTCCATCGCCCAAGAGCATTAATTGCCATGGTCCAGAGAGTTTGTTATTACCTTTGCCTGAAATAACATTTTCTTTTGATGCTTTCCAAATCACTTCAGGAGATGCTAATTGAGATTGATTTGAATTCACGAGTATCAGCTTTTTATTTGAATTGAATCCGTGTATTCAGTTTGCTTCATTTGCTCTATTTTTAACCATACAAGAAGTGCCGTGAGATCAGCTTTGCTCACACCTGGTATTTGGGCAGCATGACCAAGGCTTTTGGGTTGAGAAATATTTAATTTTTCTCTAGCTTCTTTAGATAGTGTTTTTATATCATTATAGTTTAAATTTTTTGGCAGCAACTTTTTACTTTGTTGCTTTAATTGATTTATTTGAGCTTTTTGTCTTTCTAAGTAACCACTATATTTGATATCTATTTCAACTCCTTCTTGCACATCCAAAGGAATATTTTCAGTGATTAAGTCATAATCAATTAAGTCTTTAAAATGAACATTTGTTCTTCTAAGAAAGTTTGCCAAGGTTATAGAACCTTTGATTGGTGTTCCTGTAGATGAATATATTTTTTTTGCACACTTATCACTTTCTTTAATTCTTTCATTCTCTAGTCTTAATTTTTCTTGATCAATTAGTTGTTGCTTAGTATTATAAATTTTCCATCTTCTTTCATCAATTAAACCTAATTTATAACCTAATCGAGTCAATCTTCTATCAGCATTATCACCCCTAAGAACTAAACGATATTCACTCCTACTAGTTAATACTCTATAAGGTTCTTTTAAGTCTTTGGTAACTAAGTCGTCAATCATAGTTCCTATATAACTATTTTCCCTTTCAAAAATAATTCTCTCTTTATTATTTATTAATCTTGCAGCATTTAAGCCTGCTACTAAACCTTGGGCAGCGGCTTCTTCATATCCGGTGGTTCCGTTTAGTTGTCCTGCACTAAAAAGACCACTTATTTTTTTTGTTTCTAATGTTGCTTCCAGTTGTGTAGCTGGAATGTAGTCATATTCGACTGCATATGCAGGTCTGAGCATAACGCATTTTTCGAGGCCTGGAAGAGTTCTTAAAAGTTCTAATTGCAAGTTTTCAGGAAGTCCGGTGGAGAAACCTTGAACATAAATTTCTGGGGTATCTATCCCTTCTGGTTCCAAGAAAATTTGGTGGGAATCTTTGTCAGCAAAACGTACAATTTTATCTTCTATGGATGGGCAATATCTGGGACCTTTACTATCAATAAACCCTCCATAAATAGGGGTTAAATGAAGATTATTTTTAATAAGTTGGTGAGTTTCTTTTGTTGTTCGAGTTATGTGACAACTTATTTGTTCTCCACTCTTCCATGAAAGTGGATCAAAAGAAAAGAATTTGTCTGCAGCATCGCTCAATTGCTCTTCAAGAGAAGTAAAATCAATACTTCGTCTATCGACTCTTGCGGGGGTTCCTGTTTTTAAACGACCAGTAGTAAAGCCTAATTTTTGTAATTCTTCAGTTAATCCTTCAGAGGCTTGCTCACCTGCACGACCTGCACTCATAGATTGATTACCAATCCAAATTCTTCCTCCTAAAAAAGTTCCAGTTGTAAGGACAACTGCTTTCGCATGAAAAATGCTTCCAAAATAGGTTTTAATTCCTTTTACATACCCTATTTGCTCTGTAATTTCTGATCGGTTTTTTGCAGGTTTTTCTGAAAAATGTTCAATTTCTAGGCCTGTAACCATGGCCTCTCTAATTTTGAGATTTGGGGTATTTTGTAGGACTTTGAGCATTTCATTTGCATATACGCGCTTATCTGTTTGTGCTCTTAATGCTCTCACTGCAGGCCCTCTACTTGCATTAAGAACTCTTTTTTGAAGAGCAGTTAAATCTGCTAATTTTCCTATTATTCCTCCTAGTGCATCAACTTCGTGCACTAGTTGACTTTTCGCTGGTCCTCCAACCGCGGGGTTGCATGGTTGCCAAGCGATACGATCTAAATTAAGTGTAAATAAAGCTGTATTTAAACCTAATCTTGCAGAAGTCAGCGCAGCTTCACAGCCTGCATGGCCTCCTCCTACAACGATTACATCAAAACTTTCATTTGAGGATTGTTTAAAAATCATCAATTAAATATTTGAAAGATTAAGCAGCAAGATTTCTAAATCTAGTGAATTGTGGTTCAAAAAGTAATTTAACTGTTCCAACAGGACCATTTCGGTGTTTTGTCACTATTACTTCTGTAATGCCCCTGTCGGTAGTTTCTGGATTGTAATACTCATCTCGATAAATCATTAACACTAGGTCCGCGTCTTGCTCAATTGAGCCTGATTCTCGAAGATCGCTAAGCATTGGCCTTTTATTGGTTCTTGATTCAACTCCTCTACTTAATTGAGATAAAGCAATAACAGGTACTTTTAGTTCTCTTGCCATCCCTTTAAGACCTCGAGTAATTCTTGAAATTTCCTGGACTCGATTATCAGGTGAAGTGCCTTCCATTAGTTGCAGGTAATCAATCACTATCAAACCAAGTTCTTTACCTTGCTCCGCAATTAGGCGTCGGCATAAAGACCTCATTTCAAGAACACTTGAATTTGGTTTGTCGTCAATGAATATTGGTAACTGACCGAGTGTATTAATACCTTGACCAAGTAATGGCCATTCATCTTGTTGCAATCTACCAGTTCTTAATCTGCTACTTTCAATTCCTACTTCGCTTGAAAGCAATCTGTAAGTAAGTTGCTCTTTGCTCATTTCAAGGCTAAAAACACAAACAGGAAGTTCATGAAGTTGAGCTACATTTTTTGCAAGATTTAAAACGATAGAAGTTTTTCCCATTGCAGGTCTTCCTGCGACAATAATTAAATCGCTTCTTTGGAGTCCTTGTGTCATGGCATCCAGATCATAAAAATTTACTGGTATACCTGCTACTGACGTGCCAAGTGATCTACTTTCTATTTCATTAAAAGTGCTAGTAAGAATTTCTGCAGTTGGTGTTAAACCTTTTGATGGTTGTTCTTGGCTAATGGCAAAGATCTTTTGTTCCGCTTGATCAATAGCTTCTTCCATTGGGAGAGTTTGATCAAAACCTAATTTAATTACATCATTTCCTGATTTGATTAATTGTCTGCGCAGAAATTTATCGCTAATTAATTTTGCAACTTGCTCAATAGAAGCTGTTGATGAAACCCTCTCAACTAATTCAACTAATCTATTATTACCTCCAACTTTTTCTAAAGAATTTGTATCTGCAAGCCAAGCGCTCATCGCTGTTAAATCTGTTGGCTTGCCTTGGCTATGAAGCATTAAAGCAGTTCTATATATTTCTCTATGGGAAGAGATGTAAAAAGCCTCTGGCTGTAGTAAATCAGCTATTCGTCCGATTGCATCAGGGTCTAATAAAATACCACCAAGAACAGATTCTTCTGCTTCCAAATTTTGAGGTGGTATTTGGTCAGGTTGAGCTTCAAAACGAGGTTTATCAATCTTGGAATTATTAAATGCTCCAAAATCTCTTGTTTGTTTTGAAAATTCCCCGTTATTTGAAGAGGGGGTTCCAATCATTTATTGCTTCTTTGACAAGGACACCTACTTTGGCTTGTTCAGGAAAAGATGCAACTATTAGTAACTTGTGACTTCAAGATTTATTTCAGCATTGACTTCGCTATGAAGCTTTATCTGTACTTTATATTTGCCAATTCCATGTATCTCAGGGACAGATATATCTCTCCGATCTATTTCTTTTTTCGTAGCTTCTTTTACAACTTCTGCTACGTCCCCGTTTGTAACTGTTCCAAATAAGACTCCATCTTCTCCTACTTGTTTTTTGACAGTAAATCTTCCAATAGTTGTGAGAGCTGTTTGGAAATCAATTGCTTCTTGTTTTTTAGCTGCCTCTTGCTCGGCTTGTTTAGCTTTTCGATGTTCAACTTGTTTTAAAACATTTGGAGTAACAGGTAATGCTTTTTTGTTGGGTAATAAAAAGTTTCTTGCAAAACCAGGAGCGACCTCAACAAGGTCGCCATCTTTACCAAGACTTTTGATGTCTTCATTAAGAACAACTTGTACTCTCTTAGCCATGGATTGAAAATGAATTAATACTTTTTAATCTTGTTAATAATATTACGATGCGATAGGGAGTCTAATTTTTTTTGCTAACCCAATTGCTTTTAAAAAACGTATGTGTTGCCAAGTTATATCTATTTGGTTTCTTTGAAGACCATGCTTGGCTGAGTTAGGGAAAGCATGATGATTATTGTGCCACCCCTCTCCAAATGTTAGTGCTGCTACCCATTTGTTATTTTTTGAATTGTCTCCACTTTCATATGCGGTAGTACCCCAACAGTGCGTTGCTGAATTTACGAGCCAAGTGATGTGATAAACAAAAACTAGTCGTAAAGGAATTCCCCATAGAACCATAGCCCATCCTCCAACACCAGCGTATTGACCAATTAAAAATAGTGTTGCGCCTAATGGGATTTGTAGAAGTAAGAAATTTTTATTTAAAAAACGATAATAAGGATCTTTAATCAAATCTCCAGACAGTCTTGGTACTGCTTTCATAGCGGGTACATCTTCAAACATCCACCCCATGTGGCTCCACCAAAATCCTTTATTGCTGTCATGATGATCAGCTTCGGTATCAGAAAAAGTATGATGATGCCTATGAAGACCAACCCAATCAATTGGCCCATGTTGGCAACTTAAAGCTCCACAAGTTGCAAAAAATCTTTCAAGCCATTTTGGAACCTGAAAAGAACGGTGAGAAAGAAGGCGATGATATCCAGTCGTGACACCTAAGCATGCAGTTAACCAGTACAAGAAAAGAAATCCAGAAAATGCAAGCCAACTCCAAAATTTAGCTTGTAAGGTAAATATTGTTAAAGCATGTATTGCGAACATAAATATAACTGTTCCCCATCTTTTTCTAGCTCTTTGGAGTTGAACCCTTCTTGGTACATGTCCCTGAAGTTTCTTCGACGCAGCCATTGCTTTATCTGCAGCAACTGGTTTTTTTAATGGAGCCGAAGCCTCGATTAAACTTGAAACCATTGGTGATCCGTCTACTTAACGTATATAATATATGATAAGGATCCTAATCAGGTCTATTTATCAATCTTGAATGTGATTTGTGACCTCTAGTTTTCGAGACCAACTAACTGCAGGTAGAAGAGCGATGGCTCATCTTGTGCATGTATGGCATGAGCGCAATGGATGGTCTCACAAAGTGCTTCCTGCTTTGGCTGAATGTTTGGATCTAGGAAGGGTTCATAGTTCTCAAATATCAAATTTAAGAAATGGAAAACTTGTATCTCCAAGCCCTGAAGTTTTTTTTGCCTTAGGAAAAGTAAATCAAGCCCTCTCGCGAGGGTTGGAAAATATAGAATGTCAAATATCGAGTGTTCATCCAGAGCTTTATAGATCTCTTCAAGAATCAGCTATCGCTGTTGAAGCAAATAATGGTAATCCACTTTCTGCAGGAGATTTTTTTGAGATTTTTGTTGGTTTAGCTTCTTTACCTTCCTCCTTTGACTGGTTTATTGAAGAAACTGAGGCAGCAATTCTGAGTGCTGCTTTAGCTGATTATCTTTGTAAAGGGAGGTCTTGGAGAATGTGTAGAGAACAAGTAATGGCTGCATATCCAGTAACTAAAAAACAACGAAGAGAAAGGTTTGAAGCAGTTATGGCTGGTGTAAAAGACTACACAGCGGAAGAGCTTGATGGTGAATTGTTAGATTTACATGCAACTAATAAATTATTAAACACAAATAATTTGCAAGGTGCGGATGATTTTTTGGAGAATCTGCGTCAAAGAGGGTTATTGCTTCAAGATCAGGAAAAATTAGAAATTATTTTCTCAGATTAATCTGAGAAAACATATTAATCTAAATAGAAAAATTAATATTATGAACAATGCAGCTAAAAATTTTGTTGATAATATAGAAAAAAAATTATATTTATCTATTCAAGAAAAGACCGATAGTGTAACTTTTAAATTGGAAAAAGTTTTAAAGGCTTTTTCTGAAGCTCATTTAGGAGTACAACATTTTTCATCTTTGACAGGATATGGTCATGGAGATTTAGGTAGAGATACAATTGACAAAATTTTTGCAAATGTTTTAGAAGCTGAGAAAGCAGTAGCTAGACTTCAGTTGGTTAGTGGAACCCATGCTATTGCATCATCTTTGTTTGGTGTTTTAAGGCCCGGAGATGAATTGTTATCTATTACTGGAAGACCTTATGAATCACTTGAAGAAGTCATTGGCCTAAGGGGTAATGGTCAGGGTTCATTAATTGATTTTGGTATCTCTTATGAAGAAATATCTTTACAGAATGATGGAACAATAGATTTTTCTGCTTTAGAAAAAGCTTTAATCATTCCTAGAAAATTAATTTTTATACAACGAAGTTGTGGTTATACATGGCGTCCATCTTTGAGTATTGAAGTTATTAAAAAGATTTGTTATTTATGCCATAAAATCCAACCTGAGTGTATTTGCTTTGTTGATAATTGCTATGGAGAATTTGTAGAGAATAAAGAACCTACTTCAGTAGGGGCTGATTTAATTGCAGGTTCTTTAATCAAAAATTTGGGTGGTACGATTTCTCCAACTGGTGGGTATATAGCTGGAAGAGCTAGTTTAGTTGATAAAGCATGTTGCAGATTGACTGCTCCAGGTATTGGATCTGAAGCAGGGATTACTTTTAATTTAAATAGGACTATTTTACAAGGACTTTTTCTGGCTCCTCAAATGGTTGCAGAGGCCCTAATAGGTGCCGACATTATTGCAACTGCTTTTCGCGATTTGGGCTTTAAGGTATTGCCATCTGCCGGTTCTTCGCGTGCTGATTTGATACAAGTAGTAAGAATTGGTGATCCGGAAATTTTGCAAATTATCTGTAGATCTTTTCAGCAAAAATCACCGATAGGATCTTTTCTTGATCCCATACCTGCTCCAATGCCAGGGTATGAAAATACATTAGTTATGGCTGGAGGTACGTTCATAGATGGTAGTACAAGTGAATTTTCAGCCGATGCTCCTATGAAACCTCCATTTGATCTTTTTATTCAAGGTGGATCACATCGGGCTCATGTCAAAATTGCTTTGATTCATGCATTATCCAATTTATTTCAGGCAGGATTTATAAAATTACCCCAGAATAGTTAAGCGTTTTTCGTTTTGACGCAATGCCTTTTTCCTTCCCAGATCATTTCCGTTTTGCGGATAGTCATGAATATGCTTTTGCTGATGATGCTTTAGTTCGAATTGGCATCAGTGCATTTGCCGTAGATCAGTTAGGAGATATTGTTTTTGTTGATCTTCCAGAAGAGGGAACATCAATAGCTAAAGGAGAGAGTTTTGGTTCAGTTGAATCCGTAAAGGCTGTTGAGGATATGTATGCTCCAGTTAGTGGAGAAATTGTTCATAGAAATAATTCAGTTCTGGCAAGTCCAGAGGAGCTTCAAAATGATCCTCATGGCGAAGGATGGTTATTAATAATTCGTCCCGATAATCTTGAACAATTGCAAGAACTTATGGATTCTGCAACTTATTCAGAGAAAATCTCTGCTTAAAAGTTTACTGAATGATTTTTCTTGCAACAAATTAGGAAAATTTTCTCTACACTTGCCTTCTCTCTAATAACTTAATTTGCTTGTGCTTGAGAACAAGCTCATGACATACGCAGAATTAAAAGATTTCACTTTTAAATCTCGCCACATAGGTCCAAGCAGTGAAGATGAAGCATTTATGCTTCAATATCTTGGTTTTAAAAACTCAGAAGAATTTATATCTGCTGTTATCCCAGATGAGATATTTGATTCAAAACATCAAGTCTTCTCAATTCCTGATGGGTGTGATCAAAATCATGCCTTAAAAGAAATAAATACAATTTCAAAGAAAAATGTTGAATATCGTTCGCTAATTGGACTTGGTTATTTCTCTACAGTTATTCCACCTGTTGTGCAAAGAAATGTCTTGGAAAACCCTAATTGGTATACTGCGTATACTCCATATCAGGCAGAAATATCTCAAGGTAGATTAGAAGCTTTATTTAACTTTCAGACTTTAATAAGTGAATTAACAGGATTACAAATATCAAATGCATCTTTACTTGATGAAGCCACTGCAGCAGCCGAGGCAATAAGTTTGAGTTTTGCTGTTAGAAAAAATAAAAATGCTAGAAAATTTTTAATAGATAAAGAAACATTACCTCAAACATTTGATGTATTAAAGACCAGATGTGAACCTTTAGAAATTGAACTTGAGATATTTAATAACAATAATTTTCAAATTGACAATAATGTTTTTGGAATTTTTCTGCAATTACCGGGAAAAAATGGTCGTATTTGGGATCCAACTTCAATAATTAATCAAGCACATAATTTTGATGCTCTTGTAACTGTTGCAATAGATCCTTTGGCTCAAGTTTTAATTAAACCTATGGGAGAATTTGGGGCTGATATTGTAGTTGGAAGTGCCCAAAGACTTGGTGTTCCTATCTCTTGTGGTGGACCACATGCTGCTTTTTTTGCAACTAAAGAAATATACAAAAGGCAAATACCAGGAAGAATAGTAGGACGCTCAGTTGATGTAGAAGGTAATCCCGCATTAAGACTTGCTCTTCAAACAAGAGAACAACATATTAGAAGAGATAAGGCAACTAGTAATATTTGTACTGCACAAGTTTTATTAGCCGTTCTCTCTTCTTTTTATGCAGTACATCATGGCCCAGATGGTCTTACATCAATTGCAAAAAAGATTGTTAAATATAGAGCATGTTTTGAGTCTATTTTAAGTAATTTAGAATATCCGATTGATTCATATTCAAGATTTGATAGTATTGATATTTATTGTAAGGAAGCTGCTCACATTATTCAATTAGCTTCTGATGAAGGATATAACTTAAGAGTATTACCTATTGGATCAGATATTATAAATTCGAGAGGTTTTGGGGTGACTTTTGATGAATTAACTTGTGATGAGGAAATATATAAACTATATCAAATTTTGGCTGAGATTAAAGGAAAAAAAGTTCAAGATATTTCTACTTTTTTCGATCACAATGTATCACTAAGTCAAATTCCACTTAGAGATAAGCCTTGGCTTCAGCAATCAGTATTCAATACATATCAAAGTGAGACTGAATTAATGAGATATATACATCATTTAGTCTCGAAAGATTTTTCTTTAGTTCATGGGATGATTCCTCTTGGGAGTTGCACAATGAAATTGAATGCTGCAGCTGAACTTTTACCTATTGAGTGGAACGAGTTTTCTTCTATTCATCCTTTTGCTCCTAAAAATCAATTAGCTGGATTTGAAGAAATTATTAATGATCTTGAGAGTTGGCTATCTTCTTTAACTGGTTTTGAAGGAGTTTCTCTTCAACCAAATGCCGGTTCTCAAGGTGAATTTGCTGGCTTACTTGTAATACGTTCATGGCATATGTCACGTGGAGAAGGGCATAGAAATATTTGTTTGATTCCTACAAGTGCTCATGGTACTAACCCCGCCAGTGCGGTTATGTCTGGATTTAAGGTGGTTTCTGTTAAATGTGATGATTATGGAAATGTTGATTTAGATGATTTAAGGAATAAATCAAAAACTCATTCAACTAATTTGGCTGCATTGATGGTTACATATCCTTCAACTCATGGGGTTTTTGAACCAAATATTCGCGAAATTTGCCAAGTAATCCATCAAGAGGGAGGTCAGGTTTATTTAGATGGTGCAAATTTGAATGCACAAGTAGGTATTTGCAGGCCTGGATCTTACGGTATTGATGTTTGCCATTTAAATTTACACAAAACTTTTTCAATTCCTCACGGAGGAGGGGGACCTGGAGTTGGTCCTATTGCTGTTGCTTCTCATTTAACTCCGTATCTACCTGGTCATTCAATTGTCAATTGTGGTGGTAAGAATGCTATTTCTGCTGTTTCAGCAGCTCCATTTGGAAGTGCTGGAATATTGCCAATTAGTTGGATGTATATTCGAATGATGGGTAGTGATGGATTACGCAAAGCTAGTTCGATAGCAATTCTTTCTGCTAATTATTTGGCAAAAAGACTTGATCCTTATTATCCAGTTTTATTTAAAGATCCTAATGGTCTAGTTGCGCATGAATGCATATTGGATTTGCGCCCTTTAAAGACTCAATTGGGCATTGAAGTTGAAGATGTTGCTAAGAGATTGATGGATTATGGATTTCATGCTCCAACAATCAGTTGGCCTGTCGCCGGAACCTTGATGGTTGAACCTACAGAGAGCGAGAGTTTATCTGAATTAGATCGTTTTTGTAATGCGATGATTGGCATAAGAGAAGAAATTGAGCAAATAAAATCAGGAAAAATTGATCCAATTAATAATCCTTTAAAACAATCGCCACATACTTTAAAAACAATTACTTCTGATGATTGGGATAGACCGTATTCTCGTAAAGATGCAGCTTATCCTTTACCCAATCAGGAAAAATATAAATTTTGGCCATCAGTTTCACGTATCAATAATGCTTATGGAGACAGGAATTTGATATGTAGTTGCCCTTCAGTTGAAGATTTAGAAGAAATTAATTCTCTGTGAAGACTGGTTAAAACTTGTTTTATTAGTTAAATTTCAAGCGAAAACCGATTTTTTGGTTTTTTTTTATATGTTTTGCAGGTTTTTGAGATTAATCTTTCCTGCAGCTTTAAATCACATGGGGACCATATGAACAAAAAGACATCTTTTGATTTTCCAGATCAATTAAAAAAAAAGGATGATTTGTCCTTGCCTTCTTTTTCTAATTGCATTGAATCAGCTTTAAACAAAGGCGAACTTTTACAAGTTTCTGGAACTAATGTAGTTCGAGTTCCTTTTGGGGTACGTCAGCCTAAGAAACAAAGGCCAGCAAGAGCTTCTAGATGGGCGACCTTAGTATTACCTTTGCAATCATTTGATTCTCCTACTCCACCTCCTCATGCTGCCTAACAATTAAGCAGCAATATTTGATTGGTTTTTTTCAAGCACGTCTTGGTAATAAGTTCTTAACTGTTTTGTAGCTCCTGCCCATCCCCACCTTTCAGCTTCTTTGCGAGCTGCTTTTCTCATTACTGTTCGCTCTACTTCATTACCTAATAATTTTTTTGTAGCCTCAATTAAACTTATTGCTCCATCATTTTCTCCATCTGGATTATAAAGACATCCATTTGCGCCATCAGAGATGATATCTGGTATTCCACCTTTATTTGCTCCTACAACTGGACATCCAGCAGCCATTGCTTCTAAAAGTACTAATCCCAATGTCTCTGTACTTGATGGAAACAAGAATGCATCACCAGAGGCATAAGCACTTGCTAACTCATTTCCACTTAAATATCCCACAAAGGTAGTAGAGGTCCCTTGAAAAATCTTTTCTAATTGTTGTCTGTATGGACCATCTCCAACAAGTGCTAGTCGAGTGGTAGGCAATGCTTCAAGAACAGGTTTTATTCTTTCTATTTGTTTTTCAGCTGAAAGTCTTCCTACGTAAATCAACAAAGAACCTTCATCACTAAAGTTTCCTAATAGGCGACTTCTCATTTGTGCATCTCTTAATTCAGGTTTGAAAATATCTGTATCAACTCCTCTTTGCCATAGAGCGGTATTTTGAATGCCTTTCTCCGAGAGTTCTTGCACCATTGCAGTTGAAGTACAGAGATTTAGAGTTGCTTGATTATGAGCAGCTTTTAATAATTCCCATAAAAGTGGCTCTAACATCCCCATTCCATAGTGTTCTAAATATTTAGGTAAGTGAGTGTGGTAACTCGCTACTAGTGGAATATTGTTTGTTTTTGCTAGCCAAATTCCACCCAACCCAAGTACTGCAGGATTAACTACATGAATTAGGTCTGGTTTAAAGTTCTCTAATTCATCTGATACACCAGGGCCAGGAAGTCCTAATTTTAACTCTGGATATAAAGGTAAGGGCATTGCTGGCACACCGACAACCTTTGCACCCATGTAGCTTGATGGACAGCCTTCTGGACAAAAAACAGTAACTTCATCACCTAATTGAACTAGATTTTGAATTGTTTTGGTTAAACGCGTTACTATTCCGTCCACTTTGGGTAGGAAAGTTTCTGTAAAAAAAGCTATTTTCACTGAGCGATTCTTTTCAAGATTGTGAATTTGTTTATGGTTTAAGATTTAAGTTTTATTTATTGCTTTTGCTTGGGTTGATGTCCAAGCTGATACACAGGGTATTCGTTTTAAATCACATCTACCAGAGTATTTTTTGGCAACATCTACAACCTCTGCTAAAAGTCCATTATCTAGAGTTGTCGGATCTAATCCGAGTTCAATAAAACATCTATTATCGACTATTAAATCATTTTCTACAGCTTCGTTCCTTGGGTTTGGAAGATAATTAATTTTTGCTCCAGTTAGAGAGGCTACTTTCTTAGCTAATTCTCCAACTTGATGACTCTCTGTCATTTGATTGAAAATTTTCACTCTTTCACCTTTATCAGGAGGGTTTTCTAGCGCTAGTTGTACACATTTGACTGAGTCTCGGATATGAATAAATGCTCTAGTTTGTCCACCGGTGCCATGAACAGTTAATGGATATCCAATAGCAGCTTGCATTAGAAATCTGTTTAATACCGTTCCATAATCACCGTCATAGTCAAAGCGATTAGTTAGTCTTGGGTCACGGCTTGTAACTTCTGTATTTGTTCCCCAAACAATTCCTTGATGAAGATCAGTGATTCTAATTTGGTCATTTTTGTTGTAGTAAAGAAAAAGCAATTGATCAAGCGTTTTTGTCATGTGATAAACGCTGCCAGGACTAGCCGGATGCAAAATCTCTTCTTCAAAACGACTCCCATCTGGTTGAGGTACTTCTACTTTTAAGTAACCTTCAGGTATCGTTGCTCCTCTGTGGGAGCCATAGCCATAAACACCCATTGTTCCTAAATGAACAATGTGAATATCTAATTGTGATTCAACTATTGCCGCAAGAAGGTTATGAGTACCATTTACATTGTTATCAACTGTATATCTCTTCGTTGCACTGCTTTTCATAGAATATGGAGCGGCACGTTGTTCAGCAAAATGCACGATTGAATCTGGCTTTTCTTCTAATAAAAGATCCAAAAGCTTTTGATATTCTGAAGCAAGGTCTAAATGAATAAACTGAATAGGTTTTCCACCTATCTCAGACCAAGCTTTAATCCTTTCGCCAATACTTGAAATTGGAGTTAAGGACTCAACTTCAAGATCTATATCAATTTTTCGACGACTTAGATTATCAACGATGAAAACATCGTGACCCTTGTCAGCAAGATTTACTGCACAAGGCCATCCGCAGAAGCCATCACCACCAAGAACGAAAACTTTCACTCTAAACTCCAAAAGAAAGAGCAAATGCTCATATTATTCAAGCTACTACAAGCGTTTCACTTGATTGTTAATGAATATGCAATAAGCCCAATTACAAGGATAACTCCAGCAAGGGTAAAAAGCCAAGAACCTTTGTTGCCACTGCTTTCTTTTGTAAGTATTTCAATTTTTGGCTCATCAGCAAAAACATTAAGCCTGCCTTGACTTTCTTTAGTGACTGCCATGGTTTTTTGTTTATTAGAGTATAACGTTACTAATTTTTAACGTAATGATCTAATTATTTGAAATAACTCCATCGGACGGAGAACTTGCTTTGGCAAGAGTGTTCTCTTGCAGTCTTCCAGATGAATAAGCATCTCTTCCTGCCTCTGTGGCTTTATAAAAGGCTCTAGCCATCAAGACCGGATTTTTTGCTAAAGCAATAGCACTATTTATTAGAACCCCATCAGCACCCATTTCCAAGGCTTGGGCTGCTTCACTGGGAACTCCGATACCTGCGTCAACAATTATTGGGATTTTGGCTTCTTCGATAATCATGGCAATGTTTGAAGAATTTTTTATGCCTTGAGCAGATCCAATGGGAGAACCAAGTGGCATAACAGTTGCGCATCCAATTTCTTCAAGTCTTTTTGCAATTAATGGATCGGAATTAATGTAAGGAAGAACAGTAAAACCTTCTTTTATTAATTGCTCTGCTGCTTTTAAAGTTCCAATAGGGTCGGGTAATAAATATTTTTTGTCGGGAATAACCTCTAATTTGACAAAATTATTATTTTCTTGACCAGCGAGTTTGGCTAACTCTCTTCCTAATCTTGCAACTCGAATAGCTTCTTCTGCATTTGTGCAACCAGCAGTATTTGGAAGCATCCAAATATTTTTCCAGTCTATTGTTTCAAGTAAACCTTTATGACCTTTTTCTTGGTCTTGAATTCTTCTAATTGCTACAGTAACTATTTCACATTTTGTATTGATTAGACTTTTTTGCATGACTTCTATTGATGAGTATTTACCAGTCCCAACGAGAAGTCGACTTTTGAATTCTTTGCTTCCTATTTTTAGTAATTCACTGTCTTTTTTCATGGTTTGAAATATGATTAGTTTAGATAAGACTAGAAGCCTTTTCTTTCTAATAATTGATCTTTGCCTTTTCCTATTATACGTTCAAGCCTTTTAATTTGTGAGATTGCAGTTTTATTTTTAGGATCTATTTTTAAAACCTTTTGATAATTTTTATAGGCTTCATTTTCGTTCAGTAAGCGTTGATAAGCGAATCCAAGATTATTTAGTGCTACAGGATATTCAGACTTTGCTGCCAATGCTTTTTTGTAATGAATTACTGCGGATTTAAAGTCATTTTGTGCAGCCAGTGCGAACCCTAATGCATTTTCTATTAGAGCTTTTGCTTCTTCTGGCTCACCATTAAGTTTTTTTAATGCTTGTTTTAAAGTTGATGTTGCTTGGGGATATAGCCTTTTCTTCAATTGAACAGATGCTAATTCATACATTTTTGCTGAATCTTCTTTTGTATTTGAATCTTCTTTCTCTAATTTTATGAGCTTGAGTTCGTCTGTTCTGACTTTATAAAGTTGTCTTCCTACTAAAATAGCAATGACTAATAAAAGTAAACATAGTCCAATTAAATAAGTTTGAGGAAGATTGATCTCCATTGATTTAATCCTCAGGTATTAAAAGATTAGATGCAGGATAAAAATTTATTTTTATCATATTATTTATTTTGAAATAGCTTTTTACACTAGTTATTTTAATCAATGCATTTATTGTTTATAAACAAATAAAACGATTCAAGGATATTTAACCTTTTGCATTAATTGAAATATTTGTGAAAGTTTTTGGATCTGTAACTGCTAGCTGAGCCAACATTTTTCTATTGATTCTAATGTCAGCTTTTTTTAAGCCACCAATCAGTTTGCTGTAGCTCAATCCATTTAACCTAGCTGCTGCATTTATTCTTGCTATCCAAAGTCTTCTAAAATCACGCTTTCTTCTTCTTCTATCTCTATAAGCATTACAAAGAGCCTTCATTACTCTTTGATTAGCAGTTCTAAACAGAGTTCCATTGCCCCCTCTAAAGCCTTTAGCTAGACGAAGGATTTTGTTTCTACGTTTTCGAGCAACATTGCCTCTTTTGACGCGTGCCATAATTAATAATCAGAAATCAAGAATCAATTGAATTAAATAATTTTCTACAGAAGAGTTATGCATAAGGCAGCATAAGACTGACATTTTCTGCATCACGTTCGTCTACGACTGCTTTTGTTTTAAGGTGCCTTTTTAATTTAGGGCTCTTATGGTCGAGTAAGTGATTGTGAAATGCACGACGTCTCATGAACTTGCCAGTACCAGTTGCTTTGAACCGCTTTGCAGCAGCTTTGCGGGTCTTGAGCTTTGGCATTGATGAAGCATAGTTAGTTTATAAGAATACGTCCTTAAGCTCACTTAAGCCAACCCAAAATTATTAAATTCTTCCTTGAAGGAGATTTTTGTTGTGATTAAGAGTTATTTTCATGCTCAAAAGCCTTTCATTTCTTGTAGCTTCCTTCTCTTGGTTGGGATGCAACATGCAAATCAAGATTATTTAGCTAATTCATCTCAAGCAAAGCGTTTTCCAACTCATCAGCCACCTCCCAAGACGGTTTTAGCAAGCACAGAAAAAAATGTTTTGCTTGTTGGGTTAAAACCCTATTTAGGGAAAGAAATCATTAATAATAAAAATTCACCATCTCTAGCGCTTGTAAGCAATGGAAGAAACTTGATCTTGAAAGATTCTTCTGGAGTTATTCGAAAGGCGCAAGAAATTAATATTGGTTGGCAAGTTAAACTATTAACAAACCCAAAAATATTTATTCGTCAAATAATTGGTCCATTAGCAAGTTTTGAATCTGCGGAGAGAGTGGCAAATAATTTAAAAGAAAAAGGTATTAAATCTACTATTGCGCATCCATCAGATTGGGAGGTTTGGGTATCAGGAGATATTAAGATTCCTCAATCCATCAAATCGACTTATCAAAAAATAAAGGTTTCTAAGTCTGTTGTTCCTTATTTAGATGGAAACAATGGGAGGATTGCCCTCAAAGGGCCTATTTATTTGTATGCCCCAGATGGTTTGCTATGGGAAAATGGACTATACTCTGGTCCATTTTCGATCCAATTAGATTCTTACGGAAGTTGGACTTTAGTTGAGCATGTTCCTTTAGAAAGATATCTCAAAGGGGTTGTTCCTTATGAGATTGGCTCTAAGTCTCCTGAAGCAGCTCTGGCAGCTCAAGCAGTGCTAGCAAGAACATGGGCAATAGCTAATAGTCATCGATTCAAAGTTGATGGATACAATCTCTGTAGTGATACACAATGTCAGGTTTATAAGGACCCTTCTAAAGCCAATAACAAAATTAAAACAGCTATTAAAAAAACTGCTGGTAAAATTCTTACTTGGGATCAACAGCCAATAAATACTGTTTATCATGCTACAAATGGAGGTGTCATGGCATCTGTTGACGAAGCATGGTCAACTGATCCAGTTCCTTATTTGAAAATGCGTTTGGATGGACCAAAATCTTGGTCTAGTTCAGTTAATTTACCTTTATCAAATGAAAAACATTTGAAATCTTTTTTATTCTCTGACTCTGAGGCCTTTGGTTCTAGCCACCCACTATTCAGATGGAATAGAACTTTAGATTCCTTGCAGATATCCAAACAATTAAATAAAGCTCAAAAAGTTTCTAGTTCTTTTTACCCAACAAAAATTAAGGCTATAAGACGAGGAAAGAGTGGAAGAGTTACTGCTTTGAAACTTGAAGGAAATTCTGGCTCAGAAATTTTGCTCAATCTTGATGAGATTCGACGTGTTCTTAGACAATTGCCAAGCACGTTATTTGTTGTTAAAGAAATTAAAGAAGGTAAATGGCTTTTTTCCGGAGGCGGTTTTGGACATGGAGCCGGAATGTCGCAGTCTGGGGCTATAGAGTTAGCAAAAAATGGGTGGACTACTAAACAAATTCTCTCCCATTATTACCCAAAAACAAAATATGGATTTTTGCCTTAGTGATGACAGCAACTTAGAGTTATTAGTTGATAAAGGGATTACTCCATGGCTTTAGCCAAAATTAGTGGAGAAAACCGACGCACTAAGTCAATATTGTTTCTGATTTGCTGTGCTTTTGTAGGTATCTTTCCCCATTTGCTTGAACCTGCCAAGAATTTATTCCCATCAATAACTCTGGCTTTTATCTTGGGGGGATATGGGTTGCAAGTCGTTTTAAGAGATCGGAGAGACAATTATCAATTACAAAATGAACAGATAATTAAGGATGAAAAATTTTATGAATCCCTCCCAACCGTTGATGTATTGGTTGCTGCACGTGATGAAGAAAATGTAATAGAGAGATTAGTTACCAGACTTTTATCAATTGAATATCCTGAAGAGAAAATATCTCTTTGGATAATTGATGATGGAAGTCAAGATAATACACCTAATTTATTAAAACAATTAAGTGAAAAATTTTCTAATATAAATATATTCAGTCGAACAAGAATGAGTGGTGGTGGAAAATCAGGAGCGCTTAACTCTGTATTAAAAAAAACCAAAGGAGAGTGGTTATTTATACTAGATGCTGATGCACAACTACAGAGCAATGTATTAATTAGAGCTATAACTCTTGCTTTGCATGGTGGTTGGTCTGCCGTTCAATTAAGAAAAGCAGTTATCAATTGTGAATTGAATCAAATTTCTTCTTATCAAGCAATGGAGATGGCAATGGACGCTGTTATTCAGAGAGGTAGACTTGCTACCGGAGGGGTTGCTGAATTAAGAGGTAATGGTCAATTAATAAATCGGAAAGTTCTAGATAGTTGTGGAGGTTTTAATGAACAAACTATCACTGATGATTTAGATTTAAGCTTCCGTTTTTTATTAACTAGATCTCCTATTGTAATAATGTGGGATCCCCCTGTTCAAGAGGAAGCAGTTGACTCAGTTTCGGCTCTTTTTCGACAGAGAAAAAGATGGGCTGAAGGAGGACTTCAAAGATTTTTTGATTATTGGCCATTATTAATTTCTAATCGCCTTACCAATTTAAAGAAATTAGACTTGACTTGCTTTTTCTTATTACAATATGTCTTACCAGTTGTATCATTTATAGACCTTCTTTTTTCTATTATTTTATTTGAAATGCCATTATTTTGGCCCTTATCTATAGTCGCATTTGGTATTTCTAGTTTAGCCTATTGGAAAGGTTGCTCTGCAAAAAGTGAAGGTCCGAAATTACCATCACCTAATTTTATAAATGTACTTGGAGCAACAATTTATCTTTCGCATTGGTTCATCGTTATACCTTTTATAGTTTTTAAGATGTCATTATTTCCTAAGAGTTTAATTTGGGAGAAGACCAATCATTCTGGCTCTTAATTTACTAATTGTATTATTCAAGATTTACAATTTCCCCATTAAAAAATTCAGCAAATTGTTTGGCTTTTTTATCGATAGAGTCTTGATCTAAAGTATCTTTTTCTTGTATAGATCTTTTTTTGTCCAAATCAATTTTTTTACTTTCAGCATTAGTTGTTAAACTATCTTTTTTTTCTATTTTTTTAGAAATATCTTTATCAACTTTTGTAGTTGATGATTTATCTTTTTGCTGTATTAAAATAATTTTTGTTGAAGATCCTCTGGCTTTGAAAAAAGCATCTTCAATAAGATTTTTTCGACTTTGAATCATATTTATCCATTTCCCAGAGATAGCTATTTCAGCAGACTCTGAGTTTAAATTGATTAATTTTGCTTGTTGAGAAAGTAGCATTTTTGTTGAAGGTAGTTCTAGCATTGCTATTACTTTTTCCCAAATATCATCAAGATTATTTTTTTCATCGTTTAGTTGTGATTCTTTTTTAGTAAATATTTCTTGAGTCATTTGTTGATTTCTATTTGAATTAATTTCTTCAGATATTTTGTTTGAATTGACTACTTCTGAATCTTTTGATTTCTTTTGTTCAAGAAATGATTGCTTAATTGTATTTTTTTCTTTTGAAGTTTCATATGACATCATTCCAAGTAACTGTATTTCTAGCCATAATTTTGGTTGATTACTACTTCTGATAAAATTTTCAGATCCTTTTAACTTTGCTTGAAGATTAAGTATTTGATTAAGATCAGTTGAATTAGCCAGGGCTTTTAAGCCTTCACTATTTTCTTGAGATATATTGCATAATTCATTGTTATTATTAGCAACTTTTTTAATAACTAGGTCTCTTAATATAGATGCTATTCCTTGCAAGATAGCATTAGGTTCTTTTCCTTTATTAATTAAGCTATTGCAAGTTTCTAAAATAGAATTTGGATCTTTATTTATAAGTGATTTGGCTAATTGAATTAATTCTTCTTCAGGAACAGCCCCTATAAGATTTATGATGTTTGCTTGAGTTATTGGTGGGGGAAATAAGCTGACTTGATCAAGCAAACTCTCTGCATCTCTTAGTCCCCCTTGTGAGTGCTTAGCGATCAATAATATTGCTTCTTCGTTGATCAGAATACCTTCTTTGGTAGCAATTTTGCTTAAATGATTTTTTAAATCATTTAGACTTATTCTTCTAAAGTCAAAACGCATACATCTACTAAGAATTGTAGGTAGAACGCGTTGAGGATCAGTTGTGGCAAGAATAAATACGACTTGTGGAGGTGGTTCTTCTAATGTTTTAAGAAGTGCATTAAAAGCTGCAGTTGAAAGCATATGGCATTCATCTATCACATAAACTTTCCACCTAGCTTTTACAGGAGCAAATCTTGCTCTTTCTATTAATTCACGAATATTTTCGACACCTGTATTTGAAGCTGCATCAATTTCAATGATATCTAATGCATTGCCTGAGTTAATGCCTTGACAGAGTTCACATTCACCGCAAGGTACTGTTGTGGCTTTTACACTTTTTAAGCAATTTAAAGACTTTGCAAAAATTCTTGCACTTGAGGTTTTACCTGTGCCTCTAGGTCCAGAAAATATATAAGCAGGGGCAATTCGATTACTAGTTAGAGCCTGTTTTAATGTAGAAGTAATTGGGTCTTGGCCAACAAGCTCGTCAAAGCGTGAAGGCCTATATTTATGGTGTAAAGGTTCATAAGCTTTTATCATTTGCAATGAAACATATATAAGGATTTAATCTTTATTTATTTGATCATAATGTAAGTTATCAGTCATTGATTAGAATCTTGACGAATTTTATTTTTGAAAATTTTATATTTTTTTAGTTAAAATTCAAAAAATTATTAAAAATTTTATTTAATTTAGGCAGATTCCTTAACGATTCTTTTTTCATTTGATAAGAGAGGAACAACTTTTCCACCTGTAATTTCATCGACCATTGTTTTTGTTATGTTGAAACTTTTAATCTTGGTTTGAGATGGAAGACTATACATAAGATCTAGCATAATTTCCTCAACAATTCCTCTTAAAGCTCTTGCACCAGTTTTTCTTTTATAAGCTTCTAGTGCAATTGCTTCAACAGCGTCTTCGTCAAATGAAAGTTCTACATCATCCATACTTAATAAGGTTCTAAATTGTTTCACTAGGGCATCTCGAGGCTCTGTGAGAATAGATTCAAGTGCTTTTGCATTTAATGGTTCTAATATTGCACTAACAGGCATTCTTCCAATAAATTCTGGGATTAGACCATATTTCACAAGATCATCAGGTTCTAAATCATTGATTAAGTCTCCCCCTGTACGATCCCGATTGGATTTAGTTCTAGCTCTACTTTCATTTGGTATGAAACCTATTGAATTTTTTCCAAGTCTTTTTTGAACTACATCTTCTAGACCAACAAATGCTCCACCACATATGAAGAGTATTTGGCTTGTATCAATTTGAATAGAGTCATGATATGGATGCTTTCTTCCTCCTTGGGGTGGAACGTTAGCTACAGTACCCTCGAGCATTTTTAAGAGTGCTTGTTGGACTCCTTCTCCTGAGACATCTCGTGTGATGGACGGGTTTTCACTTTTTCTAGCAATTTTGTCAATTTCATCGATATAAATTATTCCTCTTTGTGCTAAATCCACATCCATATCTGCTTTTTGAAGCAGACGTAAAAGAATGTTTTCTACATCTTCTCCAACATATCCGGCTTCAGTGAGAGTTGTTGCATCAGCGACGGCAAATGGAACATCAAGCATTTCAGCTAATGTTTGCGCCAGTAAAGTCTTTCCACATCCGGTTGGTCCAATTAATAAAATATTAGATTTTTGTAATTTTGTTGCTGTTATATCAGTCTCGCCTGACCCGTCTCCTTTCCATGCAAGTCTCTTATAGTGATTATAGACAGCGACAGATAAGATTTTTTTTGCTGGTTCTTGTCCAACGACTTGATCATCTAAAAACTTTTTAATTTCAATAGGCTTTGGTATTGAGGCCAAAGTTGGGGCAGGTTTAGGGGTATTGGTTGGTGCAGCTTTAGCTTTACGACTTTGTGACTGTCCTCCTGATTGATGATTTGGATTATCAATTAGTTCTTCATCTAAAATTTCGTTGCATAAGTCGATACATTCATCGCATATGTATACTCCTGGACCAGCGATGAGTTTCCTCACCTGGTCTTGGGCTTTGCCACAAAAGGAGCATTTAAGATGGGCCTCAAATTTTGCCATCGAGCTCTTTAAAAAAGTAGGGGTTTGATAGACCGATCATGAATATTATTCAGTCTCAATTAATAGGATCATTGAGGATTAGTGACTTGTCAGCTTTCCTTAATGATTCATATGGAGTTGAGATTGGAAACTACTTTGTCGATCAGGCCATATTCAACCGCTTCTGCGGGAGAAAGGAAGTGGTCTCGGTCGGTGTCTTCTGAAATCTTTTCAATATTTTGTCCAGTATGCTCAGCCAAGAGCGAATTCAGAGTCTCTTTTAAGTATAGAATTTCTTTTGCTTGAATTTCAATTTCTACAGCTTGACCTTGAGCTCCACCAAGAGGTTGATGGATCATTATCCTGGAATTTGGCAATGCAAGTCTTTTCCCTTTGGTCCCTCCAGAAAGAAGAAAAGCGCCCATGCTTGCTGCAAGTCCATAACAAATTGTTATGACATCAGGACTGATTTGGTGCATGGTGTCATAAATAGCTAGCCCAGCCGTAACTGATCCTCCAGGGGAATTAATATATAACTGAATATCTTTTTCTGGGTCATCAGCTTCTAAAAAAAGCATTTGGGCTACCAATGCATCAGCTACTTGATCGTTTACATCGGTTCCTAGAAAGATGATTCTTTCACGAAGTAATCGAGAATAAATATCAAATGCACGATCTCCTTGACCTGATTGTTCAATTACTGTTGGTAGCACTCCTGGTCCAGAAAGCAAACAGGAGTTATTCCAAAAACTATTAATGGGATGATTACGTTTGGCTTCAATCAACTTAAAAGTTTAGTTAGCTAACACTTTTAATCTATGCGGAGAATCTAGGATTTGGGTGTTTTAGAACTTTTCTTTTCTTTATTTGTTTTTGTTGTTTTCTTTTTAGAACTTTTCTCCTTGGTTTGATATTTACTTTTGTCTGGAGCTTTCTCTAACACAGTATTATTGTCCTCAAGCCAAATAAATAATTTTTCTTGTAATAAATCATCAGCAACAGCCTCTCTTATACGATTCGCATCGATATTTTGTTCCTTTGAAAATTTGATATCAGCCTCTACTTCTTTAAGCTTTGAATTGATTTCGTTTTCTGATACTTCAATTTTTTCTGATTTCGCCAAAGCATTTAAAGCAAGTTTTTGACGAAGTTTTTTCTCTGCTTCGCCTTTTGAAGACTCCATTAGCGATTTCACAAGCTCTGGAGTAAACATTGATTTGACATCAATTCCCTGTTGGGCAAAAGTTTGAGCTGTTTGTTCAACAATTATGCGCACTTCTTGATCAATAAGACTTTTTGGTAATTCCACTTCAAGCTCTTCTACCAAAGCGTTAAGAAGTGAATCCTGTCGATTTTGTGCTTGTTTTTTATCGTTATCTTCTTTAAGCCTTTTTTCAAGATCTGAGCGAAGATCCGCCAAGTTGTCTTTATCACTTGCTTGCTTTGCAAATTCATCATTTACTTCAGGTAACTCTTTGATTTTTAAATCTTCCAGAGTGACATTAAATTCAGCTTTTCTTCCTTTTGCATCTTCTTGATGGTAATCCTTAGGAAATTCGCACTTTAAAACTTTTTCATCGTTGATATTCATTCCAATCACTCCCTCTATAAATCCAGGGATCATGCGACCTTCCTCAAGTTCTATTTCAATTGAATTTGCTTTTCCACCTTCAATTTCACTTCCATCATCTGAGAATCTTCCTTTAAAGCTTACTAGCGCAATATCTCCTTTTTTTGCGGCACGATCACTAACTGGCACCTTAGTTGCTAGTTGAGCGCGGGATTGCTCAATGAGTTCATCAACTTTCTTTGGGTCAAATATTAATGTCTCTACTTCTGCAGTTAGGCCTGAATATTTTTTTAAAGTTGGAATAGGGGATATGTCAGTTTCAAGTTTTAATGTAAGAATTTTTTCTGGGTTAAAGTTTTCCAACATAGTTTCAAAACCCTCTTCGAGTTCTGGTTCACATAAAGGTTCAATTCCCTCTTGATCTAATGTTTCTGTCCATATTGTTTGTAAAAGTGATTCTAATGCGGATGCTTGTATTCTTTTGACTCCCAGTTGTTGAATCACCACTGCTTTTGGGACTTTACCTTTTCGAAACCCAGGGATTGAGATGGATCTGCTGAGTTTGCTTAAAGCTTCGTTGTAACTATTTTGGCATCGATCTGCGGGAACCTCTACCTCTACAGCAATTCTGCTATTAGGTTTTGAACTGGTTTTTACTTTTAATTTTGCAGCACTCATTGAAACGGAATTCTCAAATTTGGTTAGCGTAAGAAAGCGTTAGTTCACTTCCAAAGCTATTGTGGCCTAAAAAGCATCGAAAAATTTGTTATTTGTTGATTTTTCCAATAAGAAAAATTTTTTTGTTAACCCTTTTTAATTTCTTTATCAAGTTTGGACCCACAATTTCTTCTACCAGAGAGACCTCTCACAGTTGCGATCCTTGGATCGAGTGGAGCTGTGGGTAAAGAATTATTAGCTTTGCTTGAAGAGAGATCTTTTCCTATTGATAAATTAACTTTACTAGCATCGCATCGTTCAGCAGGAGAGATTCAGAATTTTTGTGGCACTGAGTTGAAAGTTGAAGAAACAACTCAAGAGAGTTTTAAGAATGTAGATTTAATTTTAGCTTCAGCTGGCAGTTCTATATCTCGTAAGTGGAAAGATGCAATTCTCAGCTCGGGAGCTTTGATGATTGACAATTCAAGTGCATTTCGAATGGAAAATGATGTTCCTTTGATTGTTCCTGAAGTCAACCCTGACGATTTAAGTAAGCATAAAGGGTTAATTGCTAATCCTAATTGCACAACTATTTTATTAGCTTTGGTTCTTGCTCCATTGACAAGGCGAATTCCTATTAAGCGGATTGTTGTCTCAACTTATCAATCTGCAAGTGGGGCTGGTGCAATGGCAATGGAAGAATTAAAAAAATTAAGTCAAGAAGTTTTAGATGGATTAACTCCAAAAAGTAAAGTTCTTCCATATTCTTTGGCATATAATCTTTTTTTGCATAATTCACCTTTGCAATCAAATAATTATTGCGAGGAAGAAATGAAAATGGTTAATGAAACTCGAAAAATCCTTGGTGATCCTTCGCTTTCATTGACTGCAACATGTGTAAGAGTTCCAGTTTTTAGAGCCCATTCTGAAGCGGTAAATATTGAATTTACTCAGCCTTTTCCGATAAAAGAGGCTTATGAAATTTTGGAATCTGCACCTGGAGTTGAAATACTTGAGGATTTTGAAAACAATCGTTTTCCTATGCCACTAGATGTAACTGGTAGGGACCCTATATCTGTAGGTCGAATAAGGCAGGATATAAGTAACCCAAATGCTTTGGAACTATGGTTGTGTGGAGATCAAATCCGCAAAGGCGCAGCGCTCAATGCAGTTCAAATTGCTGAACTTCTATTACCAAAAAACCATGAGTAAGTCAGCTTTATTGTCTCCTGCACCTTTTGGAAGGATATTAACTGCAATGGTTACTCCCTTTGATGAAACGGGGCGGGTAGATTACGGTCTGGCTGCTGATTTGGCTAATTATTTAGTAGATCAAGGTTCAGATGGCATCGTTGTATGCGGAACTACCGGAGAGTCTCCGACTTTAACTTGGCAAGAACAACAAAAGATGCTTGAAACAGTGCGAAATTCTTTAGGCTCAAGAGCTAAAGTTTTGGCTGGGACAGGAAGTAATTCGACTTCTGAGGCAATCGAAGCTACAAAGGAAGCAGCTAATTCAGGCGCTGATGGTGCTTTAGTGGTTGTTCCTTACTACAACAAACCACCTCAAGAAGGATTAGAAGTTCATTTTCGCTCAATTGCAAATGCAGCTCCAAAGTTACCTTTGATGCTCTATAACATTCCTGGGAGGACAGGGTGTTCGATATCGCCTAGTATTGTAAGTAAGCTTATGGATTGCAGTAATGTAGTCAGTTTTAAAGCTGCAAGCGGAACAACAGAGGAAGTGACTCAATTAAGAAACTATTGTGGAGAAGGTTTAGCTATTTATAGCGGTGATGATGCTTTGCTTTTGCCAATGCTTTCAGTAGGAGCAGTAGGTGTTGTTAGTGTTGCAAGTCATTTAGTTGGTCCTAGTTTGAAAAAAATTATAGAGAGTTTTTTAGAGGGCAAATACGCTGAGGCACTTTATTTGCACGAGAAATTACAACCTCTTTTCAAATCCCTTTTTGCAACAACTAATCCAATACCTATTAAAACGGCACTTCAATTAATCGGTTGGTCTGTTGGACCTCCTCGAAGTCCTCTAGTCTCTTTAAACAGCGAAATGAAAGAAGAACTCTTGAAGATACTTTCTTCTATGAGGTTGATCTGATCGATTCTCTTGTATTCGAGACCACCTTACTTTCATTTAAGTAACAACCAAGTTTTTTACATAAATTTCCATGACATCAAGTTCAATGAATTCTCAAAGTTCAAAAAATGCTCAATCAAAATCTCCTTGTTTGAGGATTATTCCTTTAGGCGGCCTAGGAGAAATTGGCAAAAATACTTGCGTTTTTGAATATGGTGACGACATCATGATTCTTGATGCGGGTCTGGCTTTCCCGACTGATGGCATGCATGGTGTCAATGTAGTCATGCCTGACACTACTTATTTACGTGAAAATCAAAGCCGAATAAGAGGCTTGGTAGTAACTCATGGGCATGAAGATCATATTGGAGGTATTTCTCATCATTTAAAGAACTTTAATATTCCTATTATTTATGGTCCTCCCTTAGCAATGTCTATGCTTAGAGGGAAAATGGAGGAAGCAGGTGTTGCTGATAGAACAACCATACAAGTATGTGGACCTAGAGAAGTTATCAAAGTTGGGCAACATTTCTCAGTTGAATTTGTACGAAATACACATTCAATTTCAGATAGTTATTCCTTTGCCGTAACTACTCCAGTGGGGGTAGTATTTTTTACAGGAGATTTCAAGTTTGACCATACGCCGCCTGATGGTCAGCCTTCAGATCTAGCAAGGATGGCACACTATGGTGATCAAGGTGTTCTTTGCCTTCTATCTGATTCAACTAACTCAGAAGTTACAGGATTCACGCCTTCTGAATATTCTGTTTTTCCAAATTTAGATAGATATATAGCTACTGCTGAGGGAAGAGTAATGGTGACTACTTTTGCTAGTTCTACTCATCGTGTAGCAATGCTTTTAGAGTTAGCCATGAAAAATGGTAGAAAAGTTGGCTTGCTAGGTCGTTCAATGTTGAATGTGGTTGGTAAAGCAAGAGAACTTGGATATATGCGCTTCCCTGATGATTTATTTTTTCCAATTAAACAGATAAGAGATTTGCCCGATAGAGAGACTTTTTTATTGATGACAGGCAGCCAGGGAGAATCAATGGCTGCATTGAGTCGTATCGCCAGAGGTGAGCATCAACATGTTCAGTTAAAAACCAGTGATACAGTCATTTTTTCCGCTAGTCCTATTCCTGGAAATACTATTTCTGTAATGCATACGATTGATAAATTAATAAAACTGGGTGCAAAAGTTATCTATGGAAAAGATAAGGGTATCCATGTTTCAGGTCATGGCTGTCAAGAAGATCAAAAATGGATGCTTGGATTAACTAGACCTAAATTCTTTATTCCAGTGCATGGTGAGTACAGAATGCAAGTTCTTCATGGAAAAACGGCTGTATCGATGGGAGTTCATCCGGAAAACGTATTAGTCATGGAAAATGGGGACGTTGCTGAATTAAGACCTGATTCTCTCGTTCAAGGTTCGCCAGTTAAATCAGGAGTTGAATTACTAGATTCTTCTAGAACAGGTGTTGTCGATACTCGTGTACTAAAAGAGCGGCAGCAACTTGCTGATGATGGAGTTATCACGGTTCTCACTCCGATTAGTACTGATGGCGTAATGGTTGCACCACCAAGGGTGAATCTTCGTGGAGTCATAACTAATGTTGATGCTAAAACAATGGTTAATTGGACTGAAAGAGAAATTAATTGGGTTTTAGAAAATCGATGGAAACAGCTTGTTCTTAAGACAGGAGGCAAGTCAGTTGAGGTCGATTGGATTGGTTTGCAAAGAGAAGTTGAATCAGGACTATCTCGAAGATTGAGAAGAGAGGTTCAAGCTGAGCCATTAATACTTTGCCTTGTTCAACCTGCTCCTGGCGGAACTCGTGCATATAAACCACAACTTGATCAACAGTCAGAGTCACGATCAGCAGTTAAGAAAATTGCTGATACAGCTTCTAAGTCAACAAATGCATCGGTAGCAAATAAAGAGACAAGTTCACCAACGGAACAAAAATCCAATAGCGAATCTAATTCTGAAGAAATGCCATCTGGAAGAACAAGACGACGTAGATCAGCAATTAGCTAATAGGCACAATTATTATTAATTAGTCTTGTTTGATACATTAATATTTTCTTTGTCCCAACTTACAAGGAAGTCTCCATGAAGATGGATAGTTCCAGGTGGCTTGTTTCGAGATATCTTGTTATTTATTTCTTCGATTTGTAGAGCTGTTATTCTTTTAACTCCTAACATTTTCAACCAATTAGAAAGGATTATTTTTCTAATTGAGTTTGTGAAATCTATTAGTTTTTTTCGTGATAGCGAATTTATATGCTCTCCCTTGCAAAATTCTATTGCTATTTTTGCAAATGATTGTTGGTCTTCGCTATAACTTTCAAGTCTATTAGCTACATATGCAATTCTTGAATCTGCGCCTTTATATATTGAATTTAAAATTGGTAAAATTTCATTTCTAATTCTATTTCTTGTTAAATTTATATTTGTGTTTGAAGGATCAATCCAAATTGGTAAATTAAACTCCTTACAAATTTCGAGAGTTTCTCTTCTGTTAAATATTAGAAAAGGCCTAGCTAAATTGAGATTTTTATCTAAAACTCTTTGTTCTTTAAGTGTACTTAGACCAATCAGATCACTTCCTCTAGCTAGATTCATAATGATTGTTTCTGCACGATCAGTAGCGGTATGCCCTGTTAATATTCTTTGACAAGGAAAATTTATATTTTCTGATGATAATAATTTGGCTTTCATTATTAGGTTTTGATATCTCCAGTTTCTAGCTTTCTCTTCATTACTTGCTTCTTCTTTATTTGCTTGATTAGAGTGAAATGATATTTGCTTATTAAGACACCAAAGTTTTAGCTCGTTTTCTATTTTTTCAGATTTTCTATGCCATTGGTGATCGCCATGCCATATTTCGATTTGCCAGTTATATAGCTTTTTTAAATCAGTAATTAATTTCAGAAGGGCCATTGAATCTTGTCCCCCAGATACAGCTAAAAGAAGAGTTGAGTTACTTGGAAGCAGAGATTTATTTTGTTTGAGCCTTTTGTGCAAACGCATATGCCATTTGCTCCAAGACCTTTGATTTGGGTCAGATTGTGACATTTGCTTTGGTTTCAGAGCTCTATTAGCATTTTGTTAGTTCTTTTGCTGAGTCAGTGTCACAATCAGATTAATAGTTGATGTTTTTATGACACTTTTGCAGACTTTGCCCGTTTCACTTCAAAAGAGTATTCAACATAGATCTTTATTGAAAGTAATTTCTGGTTTGAGTAATTTTAATCCAGAGTCAGTATTTCGAATTTCAAAAGCTGCAGGTCTTGGAGGTGCGGATTTATTAGATATTGCTTGTGAGCCAGAATTAGTAGAGTTAGCAGTGGAAGCTTCTAATCTTCCTGTTTGTGTAAGTTCGGTGGAACCAAAACTTTTTCCTGAAGCTGTTAAAGCAGGAGCATCAATTATTGAGATTGGGAATTTTGATTCTTTTTATCCAGATGGGCGTTTTTTCTCGGCTGAAGAGGTGTTGTCTTTAGCAGTGGAATCTCGACGACTTTTACCTGAAGTTGTTTTGTCAGTTACTGTTCCACATGTTTTGCCTTTAGATAGTCAAGCTCAATTAGCGTTAGATTTAGTTGATAAAGGGGTCGACTTGGTTCAGACAGAGGGAGGGACGAGTTCTCATCCAATCAGTCCTGGAACTTTAGGTTTAATAGAAAAAGCATCACCTACGTTGGCAGCCACTTTTGCTATCACAGCTGCTTTGAACAGTAATCATAGTGATGTGCCTGTGATTTGTGCGTCTGGACTCTCTGAAGTTACTGTCCCAATGGCTATATCAGTAGGAGCTTCTGGTGTCGGTATCGGCTCAGCTGTTAATAAATTGAATAGTCAATTAGCAATGATTGCTACTGTAAAAAGTCTACGTCAGGCTTTAAATTCCTTTGAATTCGCTTCCACGATTAATAAATGAATTTTATAACGTGAGTTAGAACTTTTTTGATTGCAAATTTCGCGAATATGAAATCAATAAATTTATCTTTTTTGATCATTTATTAAGAATATGCCTGAATATAAACTCCAAGCTCCATATGTACCAAAAGGTGATCAACCTGATGCTATTAAAGGTCTTGTTAGAGGTATAAATGATGGTGAAAAGTTTCAAACACTTTTAGGCGCAACTGGTACTGGTAAGACCTTTACGATAGCTAATTTAATTGCTCAAACTGGGAGGCCTTCATTAGTTTTAGCTCATAATAAAACACTTGCAGCTCAATTATGTAATGAGTTAAGAGAATTTTTTCCTGATAATGCGGTTGAATACTTTATTTCTTATTATGATTATTATCAGCCTGAAGCCTATGTTCCAGTTAGTGATACATACATAGCTAAGACATCTTCAATTAATGAAGAAATTGATATGTTACGCCACTCCGCAACTAGATCTTTGTTTGAACGAGATGATGTAATAGTGGTAGCTTCAATTAGTTGTATTTATGGCTTAGGAATTCCAAGCGAATATTTAAAGGCTTCTGTAAAGTTTAAAGTTGGTCAAAGTATTAATTTACGATTGTGCCTTAGATCATTAGTTTCTAATCAATATACTCGTAATGATGTAGAAATAAGTAGAGGTAGATTTAGAGTTAGAGGAGATGTTTTAGAAATAGGACCAGCATATGATGACAGATTAGTTAGACTTGAATTATTTGGAGATGAAGTGGAAAGTATTAGTTATGTTGATCCAACTACTGGAGAAATCCTGACTAAACTTGAGTCGATTAATATTTATCCTGCAAAACATTTTGTAACACCAAAGGATCGCTTAGAATCTGCAATTAAAGAAATAAAAAAAGAATTAAAAGATAGATTAGAATTTCTTAATCAAGAAGGTAAATTACTTGAAGCACAAAGGTTAGAACAACGAACAATATATGACTTAGAAATGTTAAAAGAAGTTGGTTATTGTAATGGAGTTGAAAACTATGCCCGTCATTTATCTGGGAGAGATCCAGGCTCTGCGCCAGAGTGTCTTATTGATTATTTCCCTAAAAATTGGTTGTTACTTATTGATGAAAGTCATGTTACTTGTCCTCAATTAAGAGCTATGTATAATGGTGATCAGTCAAGAAAAAAAGTATTAATAGACCATGGATTTAGATTACCAAGTGCGGCTGATAATCGTCCTCTGAAAGATGTTGAATTCTGGCAAAAAGCACAACAAACAGTTTTCATAAGTGCTACTCCTGGCGATTGGGAATTATCTCAAAGTACAGGAAATATAGTTGAACAAGTGATCAGACCAACCGGTGTTTTAGATCCTCTAGTTGAAGTAAGACCAACCAATGGGCAGGTTGAAGATTTACTTTTTGAGATTAGAAAAAGGGCATCCAAAAATCAAAGAATACTTGTTACAACTTTAACAAAAAGAATGGCGGAAGATCTCACTGATTATTTGTCTGAGAATAAAATAAGAGTTCGCTATTTACATTCAGAGATTCATTCAATAGAAAGAATTGAAATTATTCAAGATTTAAGACTTGGAGAATACGATGTTTTGGTAGGAGTTAATTTGTTAAGAGAAGGCTTAGATTTACCCGAAGTTTCACTTGTAGTAATACTTGATGCTGATAAAGAGGGATTTTTAAGAGCAGAAAGATCTTTGATTCAAACTATTGGTAGGGCAGCAAGGCATGTGGAAGGTTTAGCTTTGCTTTATGCTGATAAAATGACAGACTCTATGTCTAAAGCCATAAGTGAAACGGAAAGGCGACGTGAAATACAAGAAATTTATAATATCAAGAATGGCATAACTCCTAAACCAGCTGGTAAGAAAGCCAATAATTCAATTCTTTCATTTTTAGAGCTATCTAGAAGATTAAATCAAGATGGAAACTCCGATGACTTTGTTGATATTGCAGATAAGTTAATTGATCATAGTTCTAATGATTTGGATTCTGGTTTATCTTTAGATGCTCTGCCTGAGTTAATTGAAAAATTGGAATCTAAAATGAAAACAACTGCTAAAGATCTAGATTTTGAAAAGGCGGCAGTTCTTAGAGATCGTATTAAGAAATTAAGACATAGATTAGTAGGTAATTAATCTATTTTTAGATATCATTCTTTCCTAAATGAAAACATGAATGTATTTCATTTAAAGCTATTTCACCATATTTTTCTGAGATAATACAAGTTGTTCTTATCTCGCTAGTAGCAATCATTTCGATATTGATGTTTTGATTTGCTAGAGCTCTAAATATTTTACCTGCTGTCCCTTTTGTGAAAGGCATTCCAGAACCTACTGCACTAATTCTAACTATTGCATTTCCTTCCTCTATCTTTGAGCCTTTCCAATCAGATATTAGTTCTTCTAGAGCAAATTTAGCCTCGCTTCTATCATTTTTCTTCAATGTGAAACTTATATCCTTAGTCTTATCCTTATGCTTTCTTTCTGATTGAACTATTGTATCAAGGCTGATATTTTTCTCAGCTAAAGTGGAACATATTGAAGACGCAGTACCCGGCTTATCTGGAACATTCTTTACACTAACTTGAATTTGATCTTTATCTAAAGCTATTCCTCTGACTTCTGGCTCCTTGTTATTTTCATTTATAGGATTAAGAGTAACTTGTTTGTCATTAAGTTTAAAAAAATCTCCGACACTACGTAATGCTTTTTTTCCTGACTCTGCATCAATAACACAACTTACTTTCACTTCACTTGTTGCTATAAGTCGTATATTTATACCTGAATCGGAAAGAGTTTGGAAGAGAGAAGATGCTATTCCAGGTCTTCCCATAATTCCTGCACCATAAATACTTAATTTAGTAAGGTTCTTTTGGGAAGATATTTCACCTCCAATTGTATTAATTAGTTTTTTACATTGAGCATGTGCATTATCTAATTCATTTTCTGCAACAGTAAACGTAATATCATTTGAGTTGATTTGGTGTGTTGCTTGAATAATAAGATCTACATTCACTCCTCCTGCAGAAAGAGTTTCAAATAGATCAGCTGCGATTCCTGGCCTATCTGGAATATTTGAAAGTGCAATAACTGCTTGATGCTCTAAAAGCTCTAAACCATCTACAGGACTACGATGCTCTATTCCACCTTTAGAAATAATATGATTTTTTTTACTAGTTAGCGTAGTTCCATCAAGGTTGTCCCAACTAGATTTCACTACAAGAGTGACTCCAAAATTTCTTGCTATTTCAACTGCTCGAGGGTGTAACACAGCAGCTCCAAGGCTTGCTAGTTCTAACATTTCATCACAACTAATACTTTTCATTAATTGTGCATTTTTAACAATTCTGGGATCAGTTGTTAATACCCCAGGCACATCAGTATAAATTTCACATTTTTCAGCTTCCAAAGCTGCTGCTAAAGCTACTGCAGATGTGTCAGAACCTCCTCTTCCTAAAGTTGTGATTTCAGCTATTCCTCCTATGCCAAGACTGGTTCCTTGGAAACCTGCAATAACAATTGTTTTGCTTTGCTCTAAAAGATTTTTTATTCTATCTGTTCTTATCTCAAGTATTCTTGCTCTTCCATGGGCAGATTCTGTGATGATTCCTGCCTGAGTTCCAGTTAATGAGATTGCTGGTGTGCCTAATTCATTAAGGGCCATTGTTAAGAGTGATATTGAAACCTGTTCTCCAGTCGCCAGGAGCATATCCATTTCTCGATGAGGTGGATGAATGGTTATTTGCGAGGCTAAATTTGTTAATTCATCAGTTGTATGTCCCATTGCAGAAACAACAACTACAAGATCATTTCCCTTTTCTTTACTTGATTTGATTTTTTGCGCGACAGCTTTAATTCGCTCAATGCTTCCCAGAGAGGTGCCGCCAAATTTTTGAACCAGCAATGTCATTGATCTCTAGTTAACTTATTAATTATTTCAGCTATTAGTCATAATTTTACTTTCTGTTAGCAGATTATCTTTAAAAGCATCCATTGGATTTGTCCCTGATTTTATTAAGGCTTCGATTATTAACAGTTTTTTCATTAATCCAAGGAGTTTTTCGAATGATTTACCTTGAATTTGTTTGCGGATTACAAAAATACGTTTAGGATTAGCAATACCAATAAGTTTGGCAATTTCTTTGACGTCTTGATTTCCTTCAGAATCTAATAAATTTACCCACAGCCATCCTCTTGCTTGACCAGTCAATGTTGTAATTAACCTTAAAGACGGCTCTCCACTATCAAGCAATGATTTGATTTTATTTAAAGCAATAATTATTTCTCCTTGAAGTAAAAGACTTGCAATATCAAGTGCATTAGTTGAATTATTTTGAATTAGTTTTTCAACTAGATTTTTTGTGATTTCTTGTTCCCCATTTGTATTCAAATTGTCGTTAGATGCTTCTGATAATAATGCAAGTTTTTGAAGTTCAGTATTAATTAAAGAGCTGTCACTACCTATACTTTCTACTATTAAATCAATTGTTGCATGATTAATTTTTAAATTTAAGTTGCGCGCAATATTTTTAACTAAATTTCTTTGTCCATTGAGATCCCACGGTAGTGGTAGAACAAAACTTTTTTCGGTAGAGAGGGGATTAGATTGAATACTTTTTTGTATTAATTTAGTAGTTTTAAGTCTTTTATCAGGTTTATTGGAATTATTTAAAATTAGATATGTATTATCTGGAATTAATTTAATAGTTTGTTCAAGTTTATTTGCAAGTTCGATAGAACAAGCGTTGCAAAAAGGACTTCTTCTCACAAGTACAATTCTGTTTCCATTTCCTAGAGGAGCACTTTGAACTTCTTCAAGTGCTCTGAAATTTTGTTTTGGATCATTTCCATCGATTTGACTATAGTTAAAACTTTTCCATGCTGGATCAATTAATGTTTGAATTATTCCTTCGATTTCCCTATTACTGCCTTCATAATCATCTCCCCATATTAAATGTATTGGCATTTTGAAGATATATGTTGTTAAAAAGATTTGATCTTAAATTAGCCAAAGAAATTTAACAGTGAAAACACCAGAACATCCGATTTTTCTAGAAAGTGTTAAATACATAAGATCAAAACTATGGTTGACAGGACTAGATCATGCTCAGCAATCAATCTTAGAACGAATTATTCACTCTAGTGGTGACTTTAGCTTGCAGTCATGTTTGAGGTTTAGTCCCAGTGCTTGTGATGACGCTATTAATGCATTGCAGAATGGTGCAATGATTTTGACTGATACTTATATGGCTAAGGCGGCTATATCTCCTATGGCTAAAAGAACTATAAACTCAGATATTCAATGCATATTAGGAATGGCTCCAGAGTCTATTGCTTCAACGTGGACAACTAGAAGTGCAATTGGCATGAGAAATATATGGTTGGATTTTGAGGAGAAAGATCACTTATTGCATTCTCCAATAGTTGTTATTGGGAGTTCGCCAACAGCTTTAATTTCTATATTAGATCTTGTTGAGAAAGGTTATAAAAAGCCTAGTTTAATTATTGGTATGCCAGTAGGATTTATTGGTGTGTCTGAAAGTAAAAACCGATTATTGAAAAGTGAATGTCCATATATTGTCTTGGAGGGGTCTAAAGGAGGAGCCTCTTTAGCAGCAGCAACGATCAATTCATTATTAAGAGTTGCTGATAATTAAAAAGAAAATCTAAGGTTTATTCTAAATTTGTCTTTTAATTGGATTGGTGATTTGAATTGTATTAGTATTATTTTTTTCAAGACTATTTAATACCTTTTTTGCATTATTGACGACTTCTATTGGGACTCCTGCAAGGCGAGCAGCTTCAATTCCATAGCTTTTATTTGTTCCTCCTTTTTCAACTTTGTGAAGGAAAGAAAGTGAATTATTATTATGTTTTACTAAAACTTGGTAATTTTCTACATTATCAATATATTCAGAAATCTGATTCAACTCATGATAATGAGTTGCAAATATTGAACGACTTTTTATTTTAGTTGCTAAAAATTCGCTTACTGACCAGGCAATAGATAAGCCATCAAAAGTTGATGTTCCTCGTCCAATTTCATCTAATAAAACTAATGATTTTTCGGTGGCTTTATTCAGAATAAATGCTGTTTCAATCATTTCAACCATAAATGTTGATTGACCTGCTGCTAAATCATCTACTGCTCCAACGCGTGTGAAAAGTTGATCAGCAATGCCCAAAGTTCCAGATTTAGCTGGTATCCAACTACCGATTTGAGCCATGATTTGCAACAGACCTACTTGTCTTAAGTAACAACTTTTTCCACTTGCATTTGGACCTGAAAGTATTATTAAATCAGTCTTACAGCCAAGTTCTATGTCATTAGGTACGAAAACTGTATCAACTAGAATTTGCTCAACGACTGGATGACGACCACCTATAATAGATAACTTTCTCGATTTATTTTGATCTTGATTATCTACTATTTTAGGCTGAACATAATCATTTGTAGCAGCTAATTCCGCTAGTCCAGATAAAACATCTAAGCAAGAAATTGCTTTTGCAGCTTTTCTGATAATATTTGCTTGTTTACCAACAAGTATTCTAAGATTACAAAAAATTTCATATTCAAGTTGTGATATTCGTGCTCTAACTTGAAAGATTTTACCTTCTCTTTCTTTGAGACCTGGTGTCACAAAACGTTCTTCATTAGTTAAGGTCTGCCTTCTGATCCAGTGTTCAGGAACATTTATTGATTTTGCCTTACTTACTGCTAAAAAGTATCCAAACGACCTATGATATTGAAGTTTTAGATTATTTATATTACTATTTTTTCTTTCTTGCAATTCCTGAGATTTTAGCCATGAATTATGATCATCAAGTTGATTACGAAGTCCATCAAGTATAGGATCTATACCATCATAAAATATACCACCCTCTGTTAGGCTAAGGGGAGGATTATCTATGATTTGGTCATTTATTTTTGATGCAATTTCTATTAATCTCTTATCTAAATTTATAATTGGTTCAAAATACTTAGCATTTTCAAATATTGGATCATTAAGATATTTTTTAATTACAGGTAAACGGTTAATCCCTTCTGCGATAGCAACTAAATCTCTTGCTCCAGATTGTTGGGCTCCTGCCCTGCCTGAAAGACGCTCTAAATCACCCATAGCTCTTAGTATTTTCCTGATATTTCTTCTTAAAGTGGTTGATTTGACTAGTAATCCAATGATTTTCTGTCTATTTTCAATTGAGTAAATATCTGTTAAAGGTTCTTCTACCCACCTCCTAATACATCTACCCCCCATTGCAGTTAATGTTTTATCAATTGCCCAGAGTAATGAACCGTTAAATTGTCCATTTTTTTGAGTTGAAGTTATTTCTAAATTTCTCCTTGTTTGATTATCTATTATTAAACCAACTTGATTATTTTTTATTTGAGGGTAGTCAATGCATATATTTGTTTTTATTTTATTTCCGGTTTCAGCACTAAGGTTGGGATGAGTTTTGTTCAAATATGCTATTAACCCCCCAACTGTTCTGATTAATAGTGAATTTTGATTTATACCTAACCCGTCAATATTATTTAAACAATAATGATTTTTAATAGTCGTTTCAGCTTCTAAATTAGAGAATGCGGTTTGATTAAATTCTGTTATGGCTGTTATTCCTTCGTACCATCTTTTATTAGAAATAGAATTTTTTTCTGAAATAACTTCAGCTGCTTTTAATTTGATCAATTCTTGACGTAAGTTATTAACTTCTTTACCTTCTTGAACAATAAATTCACCGGTGCTTACATCTATCTTTGCTAATGACCAGCTAATTATCTCAGACTTAGAAGTAGATTTTATGAGAACAGATGCTAGCCAATTATTGTGTTTAGCCCTTAGCATCCCTTCTTCTAAAATTGTTCCAGGGGTTATTAATCGAGTAATTCCTCTCTTTATTAATTTATTGCCTTTTGTTGGAGCAGCTTCAAGTTGATCACAAATAGCAATTGATAAACCTTTTTTAATAAGCTCTGTGCAATAACGATCAGATGCATGGTGAGGAATTCCCGCCATAGGGACTTTTCCAATTTTTTTACCTCCTTCTTTACTTGTGAGTGTTATTTCCAGAATTTGAGAGATTTTTATTGCATCTTCAAAAAAACACTCGAAAAAATCTCCAAGCCTATAAAGCAGTACTCTTTCAGGATTTTCTATCTTAAGTTCTACATAATGCCTCAAGGCAGGAGTTAGATCATCAATATTTGGCAAATTGTGGTGTGACCATTTGGGTTCTTCAATTTCAGTATTTGTAAATTCATCAATATCAGTGATCTTATTTGGCTCAGTAGATGCCTTTTTTAAGCGAGGTCTTCGCGATGCGTCATCTTTTAATTGTTGATGTGAAAGACTTTCGTTGTCTATTTTTGAAGTATTAGCTTGCTCAGATTCATTAATACAGCTCTGCTCGTTTCCTCCAAAAAGACTGCCTTGTATAGGGTTTTGGCTGGCAGCCATTTAATTACTCGCTCTTTAATCAAGTTATATTAGAAGAATTTATTTTTTTTGCATGTGAAGCCTCACTACAAATATGAAGAGTAATACGTCAAACAAACACTTACATGGGAGAATTATTGAACATTGAGAAACTTTTCTGCAGCTTCAATCATGCTGGCTATTAATTCAATCGTTGCGAACGCACTTTTATTCTCTTCATTGCTCTTGGTAATTGGTGTTCCAGTTTTCTACATGACCCAAAGTAATCCTGAGGACAATAGAAATCCAAACATCAAAAAGATTGAAATTTTGGCAGGGGTCTGGTTCCATCTTGTACTTCTCCAAGCTTTAGTAGGTGAATACATCACTCATCAAATGAGTGTGTAGGAAAATATTTAATTTGAATTGCTTATAAAGACTAATTTTTAATTGATGTTTTAAATTTACTCACTAGAGGTTACTGTTAATAGGTATTAAAAGCCTTGAAAAAATGGCGACAATAGAGGGTACCTTTGAAAAATCATCTTCTTTAAGAGTAGCTATTGTTATTGCTAGATTTAACGATCTAATTACTAATAAGCTCTTAAGCGGATGCCTTGATTGTTTATCTCGACATGGCATAGATGTCTCAGAGACCAGCAAACAACTTGATATAGCTTGGGTTCCTGGATCGTTTGAATTACCAATTATTTCTCAAACACTTGCTCGAACTGGTAATTATGAGGTCTTAATTACCCTGGGAGCGGTTATCCGGGGAGACACTCCTCATTTTGATGTTGTGGTATCCGAGGCTAGTAAAGGTATAGCAACCGTCTCAAGAGAAACTGGAGTTCCAATTGTTTTCGGGGTTTTAACAACAGATAGCATGCAGCAAGCTTTAGAGAGGGCTGGGATTAAGAATAATCTTGGATGGAGTTATGCATTGCAAGCATTAGAAATGGGTTCTTTGATGAAAGCTATAAATTAAATAAATTTGTCTAATTAAAAAAACAATTTGACCACAACACCTCTTTTGAGGCATGCTAATACACTAGGATCTAAAAGCCTTTTTGCGGATGTAGCTCAGTGGTAGAGCATCTCCTTGCCAAGGAGAATGTCGAGAGTTCGAATCTCTTCATCCGCTTAAATGAATAAATTTGACTTAAGATAATTAAGTTTGTTAACTCTTTAATAAGAGAATTCTTTAATATTTAATAATTAGTTTCTGGTTTTGATTTAAGATAATTTTTCAATCAAACTTCCTTTATTTAGATCGACTAGTATACTAATCAAATATTAATTTCTATGTTAACTTTGGTGAGTATATAATTTAGAAAATTCATGAAAATGTTAATTAAAAAAATATGAAGTCACTAATTATTATTCCTGCACGAGGAGGATCGACAAGAGTACCTAATAAAAATCTTTCATTATTAAATGGAAAGCCACTTATCTATTATTCAATTAAGGCTGCATCGTTATTAGATGATGTTGGAATTATAGTGAGTACTGATTCTACTGAAATAGCAAATTATTGCGAATCTTTAGGTGTTGAAGTCCCTTTCTTAAGACCATCTAATTTATCTTCGGCTAAAAGTACCTCAATCAGTGTGATTGTTCATGTTTTGTATGAATTGATTAAAAATAATTGTGATTTACCCGAAATTATTATTTTTAAGCCCCCTACCAATCCGTTCCTGACACCACTATCTATAAGGAAGATGATTGATTTGAAGAAAGAAAATAGAGATATTGATTCAATAATGAGTATACATATTCCTAGGGTGAGTGCTTTAAGCTTTCTTTCTTACTCTGAGAAAGATAGAAGAATTGAAACACAAATATATGATATTGATGGTTGTAAATTATATGACATTGAAAGAAGCCAAGATAGACCACTCTCTTTTGCTAGTTCGCCTGCTTGTAAGATTACTGAAACTCATTATTTTATAGAAAAATATATAAATAAAAAAATCAGTGCAGAAAATTCCTCCGGACCAACATTTAATTTTAAAAATTCTTCTGGATATATAATTAATAATTTTGAAGCATATGATATTGATACTTTAGAAGATCTTGCGATTGCAAAATTAATTATTCAATCAAATGAAAAGGTTTTGGATAAAAAAATATTCAATCATATTTATGATTGAATTCGCTATTTATTTCTATTGAAATCTAACTGGAAATAGATTTGAGGATTAATTCTTAGTATGGTTTTAGTCAATATATATAAAATACTTTTTATTTACACTGAAAGTACAAAAACTATCTTTTCTACTATAGTAGAAAAGTAATCGTAACAGTGGTGATGGATAAACTTTGTTCAATAATAATTAGAACAAAAAATGAGGAAGCATGGATAACAAAATGTTTAGAAGCTGTTTTTGAGCAAACATATAAAAATATTGAAGTGATAATTGTTGATAATTGCTCTACTGATACAACGATTGCAAGATGTAAGAAATTTAATGTAAAAATAGTCACTATTAATGAATTTTTTCCTGGTAAAGCTATCAATTTAGGTATAGAGGCTTCAAAAGGAGATTTGATATGCTGTTTAAGTGCACATTGCATTCCTACTAATAATTTATGGCTTGAAAATTTAATAAAGCCTCTAGAGGATAAATCCATAGCAGGCTGCTATGGTAGGCAGGAACCTACCAGCAATAGTAGTGATGTAGATAAAAGAGATCTTCTTTTAGTATTCGGCCTTGATAGTTATATTCAATCAAAAGACTCTTTCTTTCATAATGCGAATAGTGCTTTTAGAAGGGAGATATGGAATAAATATCCTTTCTCCAATATCTCCACAAATATTGAAGATAGGATTTGGGGCGAAGAAGTAATAAGTAATGGTTTTAAGTTGGCATATGTTGCAGAATCAAGTGTTTTTCATTGGCATGGAATTCATCATCAATTAAATCCTGAACGTGCAAAGAATATTGTAAGAATTTTAGATACAATTCCTAGGCTTAGAACTCATAATAATCTGAAAAATTTAAAGCATACTTCTTATTGTATTGTTCCCATTAAAGGAACTGATGTCACATATAAAAACCTTCCTTTAATTAAAAAAACTATCAACTGTTTAAGAAAATGTAAGTTGATAAATAAAATAATTTTATCTACAGATATAAATAATCAAATTGATCTTTCTGATTTGCTTGGCTTGGAAACTGTAATACGCCCAAGTCATTTGTCTTCTCCTCAGTCCTCTCTAGAAGATGTTCTCCAATACACTTTGGCATCTATCGAATCTAAAGGTGATTATTGTGATTCAATTTCTGTAGCTGAAATCATTTATCCATTTAGAGAGAATGAAGTCGTTGATGCAATGATTCAAACAATGATAGATGAACCATTGGACACTATCTTTGCAAGTTGGAGAGAAGCTAGGGCGACTTGGTTTGGGGAAGAAGGAGACCTGACTATGCTTGGAGGTACTTCCTGGGTAATTCCGTCAACAGAAAGGCATGGACAGATAATAACATCATTAATTGGATATTTTACAATTATAAGACCAGTCAATGTTCGCAATAAAAATATATTTCAAGGTCAAATTAAAACTCATTCATTAAAGAATAGAAACTCATCATTTGTGTGTCGTAACCAAAATGAGTATGATGAATTATCTAACTTATTGTTAAAGTTATAATATCAATCTTCTCTAGACGAGTTTATGAAAATTGCTATTATTGGTTTAGGTAGAGTGTATGAGCATTATAAAAATAATTTTGTTTCTTCTTTATTGGAAAATGGTCATATTGTTTATTTATATGATATTGATAAAAAAAAATGTGATAGAAAATTACATCCACAGCATGTCAACTTATCAGTTGCAATTTCATTTGACCAATTAATTAATTTTGGTATTGATTTTGCAATTGTAGCTACGATTTCTGGAACACATTATCATATTTCTAAGCAACTGTTAGAAGCTGGAGTAAATGTTTTAACTGAGAAGCCTGCAACTATGAAAGAGATTGAACTATGTGAATTGATCAATTTATCTAATAGTCTTTCATTGAAATATGGTGTCATCTTTCAAAATAGATTAAACAAGTCTATGAAGATTGCTAAGGAATTAGTCGAAAAGAAATATTTGGGAGATATCAAAATTTGCTCAATTAAGTTGCATTGGTGTCGTTATCAAAACTATTACAATGATGGTTGGCATGGCACGTGGCGACAAGATGGTGGGGTAATAAATCAGCAGGCCATTCATCATATAGATGCAATGCAATGGATAAATGGTCCTTTTAAGCAGGTTGCAGCTTTTGCTTCAAACCAAATTAACCTTTTAGAAGCAGAAGATACCATGACAGGTTTAGTGCAGTTTGAGTCTGGATCTGTTGGTACTATCGAAGCCTCAACAGCCATAAGACCTAAAGATAAAGAGGCTTCTATCTTTATTGCAGGAACTAAGGGTTTTGTAAAAGTTGGCGGTGTTGCATTAAATAAGATAGTTGATTATGAATTGCCTTCACTCGACAAAGATTTGAAAGATCGCTTGCTTAAGGCATCTGTCAATGTAAGTTCAGGGTATGGTGAGTCTCATAAGGATGTTATTTATGATTTTATCGATTCTATAAAATTCGATAAAAATCCAATAATTTCCGCTTCTTCAACTATTAATACAGTTCGCGCTATTCATTCTCTTTACAAAAGCTCTGAGTCTCGAACTTGGGTTAATGTAGACAGCAAATCAGTTTCAGATTATTTAGGTAATTGATGGAAAATAGCAACCCTGGAAAGGATATTTCATTGGAGGATATTCAATCTAAGTTCCCCTTAGTTGCAAAAAAAGATAGCTCACACTATTCGAACTTTGAGATTGCAAATGTTGAATTTGGTCCAGGTAAATGTCCAGTTTTTGCTGGACCAAATATGGTTGAGTCTAAAGAGTTGATTATAGATGTAGCTTTAAATATTCAGAAAAGCGGAGCTTCTTTTCTTAGAGGTGGAGCTTTTAAGCCTTTGACTTTCCCTTATCGTTCAGAAAAATATACTGAAACAAGAGAATCTGGCTTGGAATGGCTTGCTGAAGCAAAGTCTATTACTGGAATGCCTGTAATTACTGAGATTATGGAAGAAAAATATCTTTCTATGATCGGAGGAGTAGCAGATATTCTTCAGATTGGAGCCAGAAATATGCAAAATTATCCATTACTTACTGCATGTGCAAAATCCGGGAAACCAATAATGCTTAAGCGTGGTTTTGGTTGTTCTTTGAGAGATTGGCTTGGAGCTGCAGAATATATTTTAGTAGAGGGTAATAAGAGAGTGATACTTTGTGAAAGAGGAATAGTTGCTCCACATACGCATCGCTCAACCTCAAGATTTTTGTTGGATTTACAGGTAGTACCCGCAGCGCAAGAAGTTACTCACCTTCCAGTTGTAACTGACCCATCTCATGCATGTTTTTGGAGGCCTTGGGTTCCAAAGTTGGCAAAAGCATCAGTAGCTGTTGGTGCTAATGGATTAATGATTGAGGTTCACCCTGATCCTAGTCAGGCGGCTGTTGATCCTTTGCAGGCTATAGATTATTTAGAATTTAATGATTTAATGATGCAACTCAAACGTTTAGGAGATGCTTGTGAGGTTACAGTTGGAAGTGGAAGATAAATTACGCTGAATTAATGTTTTCTCTAATAATTGGTATTTCGCCAAGTAAAGGAGCTAGATCTCCAAGTTTATGGAATAAAGCATATAAAAATTACAAAATTAATTGTGAAATGAAAGCATGTGATATTTCTAACGAAAGTGAATTAAATACTTTAATTGAAAAACTTAAATTTGATAATAATTTCCAAGGAGGAAGTGTGACTTTTCCCTATAAAGAAAAAGTCGCTGAAATACTTCAAAACTCTCTTAAAGATGAGGCCACATCTAGATTAGGAGCTATTAATTGTTTATATAGAAATAAATCTGGTGTCTTATGTGGTGCTAATACAGATGGTCTTGCAGCAGTATCTAGTGTAAATTCCATATTTTTTAATCGTGAAGTATTACCGCAAAAAATTTTAATTTTAGGGGTTGGTGGAGTTGGAAAAGCTGTCATTGCTTTTTTGTCTGAATTTTTATTGACTGATTATCCCGGTATAGAGTTATGTGCAACATCGAGAAATAAAGATAATTTATTTTTTTCTAGATTTAAAAATGTTAATTATATTAAATGGAATGATCGACATAAATATCTTACTAATCAAACATTATTAATTAATTGTACTAGTCTTGGTGATTATCAAAATTTAGATTTTTCTCCAATTTCTCTTGATTTAGTTGATACTCATAATAAACCAATTGGTATCTTTGATGTGATACATACTCCTTCATTAACTAAGTTACTTTTATGGGCTAAAGATAAAAAAATTAATTACTGTAATGGTATAGATATGAATCTTATGCAAGCTGCAATTGCTTTTAAATATGCAACCAATGTAGATGAATCAATCGCAAATATACAACAATCCATGATCGGTTAATAGTTTATACAAAATAATTTTATTATTTTATATTCAATAAATCATTGAAGTTCAATTTTTATTTGCTTTAAGGCTTGTTCCCACTCTCCATTTTGATTTTGTCTATAGAGCTTTATCGAAGGGTACCAGTAACTATCCTTATCATCTATTCCCCACCACCAAGCGTTGTTATAGACAGTCAATACTTTTGTTTTCACAGCTAGAGCTCCGGCTAAGGGCACCGTGACATTGTGAATAGATACAACTTCGTCACAAGCCTTAATTAATGCGGAAAGACCATCAATATCGTTATATTTATCAACTTCTTTTACTTCACAAATTTCAATATTATATTTCTTTTTGATATATTCAATTTCTTCTGTTACTTCGCCATACTGAAGGCAAACAAATCTAATATCTGGTGAATAAATGCTAAGTATAAATTGTTCAAGAGATAAGGATTTATTTTTTTTACTAATAGATTTTGACTTCCAAGAAATACCAACAATTTTTTGAAACCGATGATCAGTTAACTGTTCGCGTAATTGATTAGATCTGACTTGATCAACTTTAAGCATCAATTGCTTGGATACTTTGAAATCATTCAAAGAAGTTCTTAGGAACTTAGGAAGTGATCCCATAGCGATATGAAAATCATATTTTGTTTCATCGATCATTTCTTTTTTGGGAATATATTTAATTTTTTCTTGATCCAGTGATCTGCGTAAAAGAGGGATTAATCTTGGATCAGTTTGAATAATTAGTTGATCTACATAATCAACTAAATCTGGAATAAGCGATAAAAACATTATTTCATCACCGAGACCTTGTTCTGGCCATAACAAAAGTCGACCTCTACGATCAGGTGACCAATTCGGCTTACTCGTTTGTAGTTGACTACCGCAATTTATGGTTTTATTTGTCATTTTCCATCGCCACTCATGTTCGTTCCAGCCCTCACTAAATTCTTTTCCTTTGAGCAGAATATGAGCCAAATTATAATGAGCATCTGGATAACTAGGGTCGATATCTATTGCTTTACGTGTGTAAAATTCTGCTTCTTTTAAATTTCCATTACCTTC